>CAYQCG010000091.1:0-7080 GCA_964415925.1 uncultured Puniceicoccaceae bacterium
CCTCATGCAGCAAGGTTGCGATCTCCTGCATCCTGCCTAATGCAAAGACGGACAATAACACATTTCCCTGTTGGTCTAATGTCTGGCCTATTGTCGTTATGAGTCTCTCGATTTCATTTTCTCGTGTCGCTTCGGGTGATCGCGATGCTTTGCCTCGTGTTGTTTCTGTGATAAGTGTATCGATCGGTCTTTCAGGAAAGCTGGCACCGGGCAGTATTCGTTGCTCCTCGTAGGAAACATCTCCGGTTATGAATATTCGACGATGCTTGTGGATGAGCTCAATGCCTGCTGCTCCGGGTATGTGGCCGCTTGGATGGAATATAACTGTCAGTTCCTCGGTTCCCTTATCGAAGCTGTATGCACGCTTGAAACTCAGTGCCAGAAGGTTGTTCTCAATCCGGTCCACTTCACCATGCGTGTAGAGAGGTAGACTCTTTTCCCCCAACTCAACTCGCTGCCTTTGCATCACATTGACGGAGTTATGCATGAGTCTCCCCGCCAGCATTGCAGAGGGTACACTCGTTAAAACCTTCGCCTCAGGTTGATGACGCAACAGCACAGGCAAGGCTCCCAGGTGGTCCAGATGGCAGTGCGTCAGTAAAACCAGGTCAACTGTGATGTTATCCAGTTCACGAAACGACGGCAATGACTCCGATCCGTAATGCTGCGGATGTATTCCGCAATCGATGATTATATTAAATGAGCCGACTTCCAGATAAGTGCAATTCGCACCGATGCCGCCTTTTGAATTAAGGTCTATAAGTTTCAAGTTTCTGTCTACTTTGGTTGCGCAGCTTAACCTCCTGCTACAATCCGGACTATCTCCAGCTTGTCTCCATCCTTCAATAGTATTCTACGCGCCTCGTATTGAGTCAGTGCCTGCCCGTTATACTCAACTACTACCCGCTCGGGTGACAACTTTTGATGCTCGAGAAAATCTCTCAGCCGTGTGGCGGGATTAATCCTATGGTTCTCTCCATTAACAAGGATACCTGCTTTAGTATTTGTTTCCATATCTGAAAAATAATTACTCGATACATCCGTTCTATATTACGAATACAGTGACTCGATCTTATCCGGTAAAAATATTGGACACCAGTGTTTGCTCGAAGTCTTTCCACACCGGTTCATACCCCAGCTGATTGATTCGGGCAGCCATTTCTTTTGGAGGTCGCTCATCGGCTATATGGAACTGTTCACCAGGCTGATCCTCCGTCCTCACCCATTGGGTCTCATCAAAATGACTGTAGCCGCCGGGTTCAGTGGAACTCCCGGCGCTCATTTGGGTTATTCCAAGTGGAATCAGGGCATCGCGCAAATCCGGTGACTCTCTGGTTGAAAGCACAATTCCTGCATGCGGGAGGAACAGCCTTAAGGCCGTTATCGTTTGAACCAGTGCCCGGTCGCTCATCTGGTATTGAAGGTCTGGTTGGTAACCGCCGGTCGCAGGACGCATCCGGGGCAGGGAAATCGTAATCTGTGCCTTCCAGCAATTTCTGAACAGATGCTGCGCATGTGCCGCCACGCTGATGGCTTCGTAACGCCAGTCATACAAGCCAAATAAGGCTCCGATACCCAGACGCCTGAATCCGGCCCTGTAGCAGCGTTCCGGAGTGCCCATCCTCCATGAATAGTTTTTCTTCGGACCAGCCGTGTGCAGGTCACGATACGTGCCCTCGTGATAGGTTTCCTGATACACAACGCAACCTTCACAACCGGCTTTAACCAGCGGTACGTAGCCTTCTGTTTCCATCGGGCCTAGTTCAATGGATAGACTCGGCATGATTTCAAGACACTTCCTGATGACTTCTTCAACATAACCATTGGATACATACTTCGGGTGCTCCCCCGCGACTATCAGTAACGAACGGAATCCTTTCCCGGCCAGTTTTTTCACTTCATCAACTACTTGATTGATGGGTAAGGTGATTCGCGGTATGTCATTGTGCCGCGAAAAACCACAATATTTGCAGACATTGACACATTCGTTGCTGAGGTAAATGGGAGCAAAGAGACGGATCGTCCTGCCAAAATTCTGTTGCGTAATCCGTTGTGCCAGTCGTGCTTGCTGCTCTAGATAAGGCTCTGCAGACGGGGAAAGCAGGGCGGCGAATTCTCTCAGATTCCTGGCTTCACCACGTGCAAGGATCCCCTCAATGACTCCCGCAGACTCCTCTAGAGACTGTTGCGTTAGGGTATCTATTGATAAGGTTGAATAAATTTCAGAAAAATTTGGCATCTCTTACCCTAGGAACGCGGTCAATGGACTCGTTGCACTCGCTTTTTCACCGGTTTGCGGCAGACCTATCTCATAGGCCGCTCGTCCCGCCTCAACAGCCGTCGCGAAGGCCATTGCCATCCGGTTTGGATCACTCGCTACTGCAATGGCCGTGTTCACCAATACAGCATCCGCGCCGAGTTCCATCGCGGCAGCTGCATGTGATGGCACGCCCAAACCGGCATCCACCACCACCGGCACGCGGGCTTGCTCAATGATTATTTTGATCTGTGCATAGGTCTCCAGACCTTTGTTACTGCCAATCGGGCTGCCTAAAGGCATGACGGTGGCACATCCTGCATCCTGCAGGCGCAGTGCCAATACCGGATCGGCATTGATGTAAGGCAATACAGTCCAGCCTTCCCCTGCAAGTATTTCAGCTGCTTTCAGGGTCTCAATCGGGTCCGGCAGCAGGTAGTTCGGATCAGGATGGATCTCCAGCTTGACCCATTTGGGCAGGCCCGCGGCCTCGGAAAGCCGTGCAATTCGCACCGCCTCCTCGGCATTCATCGCTCCGGCGGTGTTCGGTAATACCAGAACTTGCTTTCGGTCAATGTAGTCCAGGATATTGGCAAATTCATCCTTCCCGCGCAGGCTGGCTCGCTTCAGTGCCACTGTGACCAGTTCCGTCCCACTGGCTGTGATGGCCTCACGCATCGTCTCATTGGACGGAAACTTGCCTGTCCCGATCAGTAGTCGGCTTCGAAATGTGCGGTCGCCAATGACCAGCGATTGGTTGGAAAATTCACTCACAAACGAATAATATGGGGGATGTGTCAGGCTTTGTAAACCTACTTGCTGCATTCTATATTCAATAATATCCTTGTTTTCCTATAAGAGTATACACTACACTGTTCCCATGGTCAGGATAGCATGGATCTGTTTGAGTCTGATGCTCTACGGCCAGACACATGCCCAACTGAGTGAAGTAGTTCTCAGCAATCTTCTGGAATCGCAGGATAGTTTAACGGCTGTTGGTTCAGTAGGCAGCGCCCAACTCAATAATCACGCCTCGCCTTTTACTACGGGCAACTCATCTTACTACTTGGAGAACGTTATCATCGACATCGGCAATATCGGTGGCTCCCCCAGCGGCACCTTCTCGGTTTTCCTGCTGAGCGATACCGCTGGCGAACCCGGTAGTCAGTTATTCCAGTTTACTGGAAATACGGCTCCCGACAACGGGCTGTTTACCTACACGGTTCCCGCCAGCCAAACGCTGGCACCGAATACACAATACTGGATTGCTACAATTGATGTAAATGAGCTGACCGCATTTGGCAGGTATACTATCTGGAGAACAAACTCCGATGCCGAAACCTCATCTTTCGGATGGACAATTGGTAACGATAGTCGAATCAGTTTCACTGACGATGTAACCGGTCCTTGGTCTCAGACCCAGGCCCAGGTGCTGCGCTTTTCAGTGACCGCTTCCGCCGTTCCAGAGCCCGCCACATACGCCACAGCCGTTTCCTTGCTGGTTTTTCTTATCGTCATTATCCGACGCAGACTTTCAAGCCATTGATAATGAGCTAACAATAAAAAGTTTGTAATTTCCTTAAATAAATGTTGACTGAATAAGTGAACTAATGAATACTTTAACTCTACACTTAATCACTCTCTAACCTCAAATTTATTCAAGCGCGGCAACTCTACGCTTTAAGGTTGCCCTGCTCCTGCCTCTCCCAACTAATTTACACATGCAACCCCACGCATTATTGTCTGTATTCGACAAGTCCGGCATTATCGAATTTGCCCGTGCACTCGTCGATAAGCATAACTACCGCCTCATTTCCAGTGGCGGTACTTACCGCAAGCTACAGGAAGCCGCTCTTCCCGTAACAGAGGTCAGCGAATATACCGGTTTTCCCGAAATGATGGATGGCCGCGTTAAAACGTTACACCCGAGGATTCATGGCGGTTTGCTCGCCGCTAGGCACGAGATCGAGCTAATCGACCTCGTAGTCGTCAATCTTTACCCGTTCGAAGAAACCATCGCGAAACCCGGTGTAACACGCCATGAGGCAATCGAAATGATTGACATTGGCGGCCCCTCGATGCTGCGCAGTGCCGCCAAGAATGCCGCTTCCGTCACCGTAATTTGCGACCCCACGGACTATATCAGGGTCCTCGAAGCGATGGATGGACAAAATAAGCTGGATAGCTTGCGTCGCGAGCTCGCACTCAAGGTTTTTCAGCACACAAGCGCTTATGATGCAACCATTGCAGGCTATTTGGAAAGTGAAGCAGAACAGCCGGATATAGACGGATTGTCAGGTTTGCCGAAAACATACACCCTCAAGGGTGAACAGGCTATGCGGATGCGCTATGGCGAGAATCCCCACCAGCAGGCCGCCCTTTATGGCCGGTTCTTCGAGTGTTACCAGCAGCTTCAGGGCAAGGAATTGTCCTACAACAATTTGCTGGATATCACTGCCGCTACTTACCTCATCGGGGAATTCAAGGCACCGTCTCTCGCTATCCTCAAGCATACCAACCCCTGTGGTGTGGCCAGCCATGAGAATCTATCAAATGCATGGGACCTTGCTTTCGAGACAGATAAGCAAGCACCTTTTGGTGGCATCATTGTAGTCAACCAAACCGTGGATCAGGAACTGGCAGAACGCATTGCGGAGATTTTCTGCGAAATTATCATTGCCCCAAACTTTAGCGATGAATCCTTGGCCATCTTCAGCATAAAGAAAAATCTGCGTCTCATGGTCGCTAAATCCGCCCTGGGTCCGGAAGCACTCCGGGACGTTCATTCCTGTGTTGGCGGATTCCTCGTTCAGGATCGTGATCAAAAGAAAGCAGATCCTACTACATGGAAGGTCGTCACTGAACGTCAGCCTACAGAAGAGGAATGGGCTTCCATGGTTTTCGGGTGGCGGGTAGTCAAGCATGTCAAAAGCAATGCCATCATCTACACCAGGAATGAGCGTACCCTCGGCATCGGTGCTGGACAGATGTCGCGGGTCGACAGCTCCCGTATTGCCGTCTGGAAGGCTGGTGAGGCCGGTCTTTCCCTTGACGGTTCCAGTCTGTGTTCCGATGCGTTAATTCCTTTTGCCGATGGGCTCATCGCGGCAGCGGATGCTGGCGCCACCTCCTGCGTCCAGACTGGAGGATCCAAGAGGGACGACGAAGTCATCGCCGCTGCCAACGAACGGGGTATGGCCATGGTCTTTACCGGTGTGCGACATTTCAGGCACTAGAGGGGTTGCACAGGAAGGAACAAATACGTATGCTGTTACTCATAATTAACGCGCTATGAATTATCAACGTATCGCCCGGATATTCTTTGCAACTACGGCAATTTCATTCCTTGCCGCAGGTTGCGCTACTCAGAAAACCGTTGAAAAACGTTCGCATGTGGAATGGGAAACCATGAAGGCTCAGGATCCCATTTCTAAGAATAAAGCACATAACGAAATGGTTCAGCGTGTTGGCTATCGTGTTTCCAAGGTAGTCGAAGATGAAATGCCGGATGCAGAGTGGGAATTCATTGTCTTTGATTATGCCGGAATTAACGCTTTTGCCATGCCGGGCGGTAAGGTCGGCGTATTTCGAGGCTTACTCGATATGGTCGAGTCTGACGATGAATTAGCCATCGTCATTGGACATGAGGTCGCCCACGTGACGGAGGGGCATAGTCTGGAGCGATACAATGCACAGGTTTTGACCAATGTTGGTTTGCTCGGGCTAAGTGTCGCCACCAGCGGTACCAGTCAGGTTGCCCATAGCAACATTCAGAATGTTGCCGGACTTGCCACCCAGCTTGGATTACTCCTCCCGTTTTCCCGAAGCCATGAACGTGAGGCTGACAGTGTGGGTCTCATTTACGCCGCTGAAGCAGGATACGACCCAAGAGCCGCCCTCACCCTATGGGCAAAGATGGCTGAACGTGCCGGTGACGAAAGACCTCCTCAAATGCTCAGCACTCACCCCTCTCATGAAGATCGCACAGAACGCCTCAACAAATTAATGCCGGAGGCACTCGCCGTTTACGAAGTAAACAAATATAAGGAAGAGGAAGAGCGTAAACGCCTTGCCGCCGAAGCGAACCGGCCCGAACCACCTCGTCCGGACGCACGGATTATCAACAAATAAGACTTTGCAGGCCAGGCTTGCTAAGGTCTCACGGTAGCACCATCTTCCTGCTTATGTTTGATCCGATCGAAGTGGTTAAGGATTATGTGCGGCATCCCAGTGTGTCCACCGACTCACAATATAAAAAGGGCATGGAGGGTGCCCGATCTTTCATAGCGGGAAAACTGGAGGAACTGGGATTGGAAATTGAGATCGTTCAGACTCCCCTGCACCCGATCGTATTAGCTCACAGAAAAGGTCCGGCTGAATGGCCGCATGTCATTATATATGGCCATTACGATGTTCAGCCGGCCGACCCGGTTGATCTCTGGAGCTCGCCTCCTTACGAGCCCGAAGAACGTAATGGACGTCTTTACGGTCGCGGTACGGCAGATAATAAAGGGCCCTTTATGGCGCACTTTTCAGCTGTCGCACAATTGCTGGAAGAGCAACCGGAATTACCCCTTCGAATTACTTTCTTGATCGAGGGAGAGGAGGAAATTGGCAGTCCCAGTTTCAACCGGTTCCTCATCGACTATAAGGAACGCCTGCAGGCGGATTGCGTCCTGCTCAGTGATACTTCCAGTCTAAGCCCGGAACGTGTAACCGTTACAACCGGCTTACGTGGTATTGTTTGCCTTGAAGCAACTTTCACTGGACCCCATAGCGACCTGCATTCCGGCGTGCATGGTGGAGCAGTCGTGAATCCTGTC
>CAYQCG010000092.1:0-7021 GCA_964415925.1 uncultured Puniceicoccaceae bacterium
GGCATTATCCGCAGCAGTGGTCTCCCTGATCATGTTGACGCAGGTAGACTTTGAATACCACCCGACACAACTGAGGGACCCCACGACAGAGTCGGTCTCGACCTATCTGATGCTGGTGGAGACAGAAGGCCTGCATCCGGCACGGATTAACGTACTTGTAGACAGCCTGGAAGCAGCGGAATCACTGACTGAAGAGTTGAAAGACTTATCAACCGTAGACAAAGTAATTTCTCTGGCAGAATTTGTTCCTGAAGACCAGGAGACGAAACGGATCCTTCTGGATGACCTGGAACTGATTCTCGGTCCAATATTCTACGATTTTGAGGAAACCGAGCCACCTACATTCGAGGATCAGGTTGCCGCACTGGAAAGTTTTTTGAATGAATTGAGGAGCCGACCGGAAGTCGCCCGGCAACCCTCCTTTGAAATTCTGGCAGATGAATTAGGGAGGGTTGTAAGCAAACTAAAATCCTTGCCCGGTGAAGAAGCCAGGCTGTATTTAGAGGACATACAGGAACGTATCCTGGGGACGTTTGAACTGGCATTCTCGCAACTGGAAAATTCTCTAACTGCGCAACCCTTCGAAAAAGACGAACTACCGCAGGAGATCAGGGATAACTGGGTGAACAGCGAGGGCATCTACCGGGTAGAAGTCAGCCCGGCAGGCGATATCCGAAAGGACGACGAACTGAAGGCTTTCGTCAATCAAGTGCGTGAAATCGCACCGAGGGCAACCTCCGGGCCTGTGATGGTATTGGAATCGGGCAATGCGGTTATACGATCATTCCAGCAAGCTTTCAGCGGAGCGATCATCGCCGTAACAATATTGTTGTATATAATGCTGCGCAATGTCCGGGACACGCTGCTGGTGCTTTTTCCGCTGTTACTGGCCGGATTACTAATAGGGCTGGCAACGGTGGTGTTCGGAATACCATTCAATTTTGCCAACATTATATCCCTGCCGCTGATGCTGGGATTAGGGGTGGATAACGGGATACATTTGATGCACCGGATGCGTCTGGAGAACAAGTATGGCACGCATATACTGTCAACGAGCACTTCCCGGGGAATACTCTTCAGCGGCGCTACGACGATTTGCAGTTTTGGAACACTGGCGTTTCTCTCCCACCGTGGAACGGCGAGTATGGGCCAGCTACTGACACTTGGAGTGTTATTGAGTATGCTGTGCACATTGGTAATCCTACCGTCTTTTGCTAACTGGATACACGAGAGGCACCAGCGGCTTATAAACAGGAAACAAAAAGGCTAACGGGCTTCCATTTCAATTTTGACAAGCGGCTTGTCGACATCAAAACGGGCCTTATCAAAGGAGGGAGGAGCACCCATTGCGGTGGCGCTATTGTTGGAAAATCCGTAACGCTCCATACCGACAAAAATCATACCTTTATTATGCTTATTATCAGCGTTCTGATCGTGGTAGAAGGCAATGGCATAGGTACCGTAGGGAAGATCCTCAATGCGAGTGGTGCATGAGTTATCTTCTGGCTGAATATTGATAGCCCGATAGCGCTCACCTTTTTCAAGGAACGTTTCGGGTGAGTTGTAAAGCGCAATCCGGACGTAACCTTTATTTTTCTTAAGGCCAGTGATGTGTATTTCGAGGGTTGCCTTACCAGACGTATTGCTGACATCGGATGATTGTTCAGTGCCTTCAGTAATACCAAAAAGCGGCCAGGCAAGGAGCAATAAAATCAGGTATCGGAGTAACATGCTAAAATATAGATGACCGGAGAAAGGCTAAAATTCCAACTATGTTCGCGAGGTGGTAGCGAAGCGCATCAGATGTGAGGCTGTGGTCCAAATGGGACCAAAAGAACGATTGCAATCCTTTACAATTGTATCCATGGCAGAAAGGAACCATTGCACATCTTCATCTGTGATGATCAATGGCGGTAAAATTTTAATGATGTCCTGATGATGTCCTGAGACCTGAGTGAGAATATGATGTTTCTCCAAAGCGGGCATAATGATGGCTTGCGGGAAGAGGCCACCATCAACCGAGTGCATCATATTCCACGCGGATTTGCCCATCCAGGAACTGGGTGGACCCAATTCCATGGCAATGATCAGGCCTTGTCCCCTGACTTCCCGGATCAACTCGTACCGATTGGCCATGTCATTAAGGCCGTCGATGAGTTTTTTCCCTTTGTCTGCGGCATTCAAGACCAGTTTTTCCTCCTCGATGATATGCAGGGCAGCAAGGCCACAAGCCATAGCCAACCCGCCTTGTGCGAATGTAGAGGAGTGGACGACACAGCGATCCATTGTGCTGAAGACACCCTCATAGACTTTCTGCTTCATGAGGACTGCACCTACAGGGACCATACCGCCCGAAAGGGATTTGGAAACCAGGACGATGTCCGGCTCAATACCCTCATGATGTTGATAGGCAAAGAACTTGCCGGTTCGGCCCAATCCGCACTGAACTTCGTCAGCGACAAAAAGTGTGCCGTAATGCCGACAGAGTTCCTGCGCTTTCTGAAGATATTGCGTTTTATGGGAGTAGACACCCTTACCCTGAATGGTTTCAAAGACGAGTGCTGCGACCGGCTCACGTTTTAATTCGTGTTCAAGAATCTCGAGATTATCGAAGGGAATTTCCTGAGCGCCTGGGAGGAAGCTAACGAAACCATCCCTGAAACTATTACAGCCATTCAAAGAGAGCGAACCATAACTGAGGCCATGGAACGCGCGGTTGAAGTAGAGAACACGTTCACGCCCGGTGGAGCAACGTGCATACTTCAAGGCGGCTTCGGTGCACTCGGTTCCCGAGTTGGTAAAGGTGACCTTATCGAGGTGTGGCGTCTTTTCCTTTAATTTCTCGGCGAGTAACCCAGAAAGCAGAGTGGCACCCATTTGCACTTTCCAGGGATCATCCAGATCGAGGTAATCACGGATGGCCTTTTTCATAACGGGATGGTTACGCCCTATATTAAACATGCCGTATCCGGAAAGGAAATCGAGGTAGCGGGTACCGTCTGCATCATAGAGGTAACTGCGTTCACCTTTCACATAATTCCGGTCGAAACCGATGGTTCGCAGGACTTTTCCGAATTGCGGATTGATGTGTTCGTTAAAAAGCTTGTAGGTATCACCCCGCCTGTTTTCAACCAAGTCAGAGAGACTAAAATTTGAAGTGTGATTACTCATTGTAATATATTGGCAATCTATTTAGGAGAGCAGAAAAACCAGCCGCATGTTCCTGCAATCTTCCAGGTTATTCATTTCAAACTAATTAGGAATAGCTGAAAGGGTAAAGCTTACAATAGACAAGTCAAAAACAGAAGGCAGAATGGGTATTAGATAAACCGTGGATGCGAAAAAGGAAGTGAAGGAAGCACAGACTACGGAAAAAGCGAAGCCAACATTCATGCACCCGTTAATGGGCGCAAGCATCCCCTTACTCCTGGATGTATTGGCCTCGGGAGTCCAAATTCGTGCAGTTCCGCAGGCTTGCGTATTCTCTCTGTCCGCTTTGGGCAGGTTACCCTTCGGTCTGCTGGAGCGTTACGTGATCCATCCCAAGCGGAAAGTCGAACGGTATCTGGAGACGCCCTTGTTTATAATCGGTCACTGGCGGTCAGGCACGACCCATTTACATAACCTGATGAGCCATTCATGCGACTATGGCATGATATCACCGCTGGCCTCCGGACTGCCTTGTGAATTACTAACGCTGGCCACGTGGCTCAAGCCACTACTGGAAAAGTCCTTACCTGCAGACCGTGGAGTTGACCGGGTAGCCGTGACGCCGGATTCCCCGCAGGAAGATGAAATACCAGTGGCCAACCTGCAGAACCTATCGATTTACCATGCACTGTATCGCGCGCAGGATTTTGAAAAGCAGTTAAACCGGGGCGTATTCTTTGAAGGGGTTGGCGAGAAGGAAGTAGAGCGATGGAGAGAGGCTACCCGTTACTTTCTGAGCAAAGTCGGCCGGGAACAGAAGAACCCCCGACTACTCATCAAGAATCCGGTCTACACGGCAAGAATAGCAAGACTGAGAGAAATCTGGCCGGACGCGAAATTCATCCACATCTATCGAAATCCCTATGCCGTATTTCCATCAACGGTGCACTATTTCAAGAAGATGCTGAGAATGCTGTCATTGCAGGATATTTCACATATCAATGTAGAGAAGGTCGTCATAGAATTGTACCTCAAATTGATGGAAAGATATGATGCTGAAAGCACGATGATACCGGAAGGAAACCTTTGCGAAGTAAGCTTTGAAACACTTGAAGAAAGTCCCCTTGAAGAGCTGGAACGAATACATGAGGAACTGCAATTACCGGGCTGGGAAATTACGCAAGCCAGAATAGAGGCTTATCTAAGCGAATTGAAAGATTACCGAAAAAACGAATTTAAACCGGAAGAGAAGGTGATCTCGAAAGTTGAACATTCCTGGGGCAAATATATCGAACGCTGGGATTATTCCCCGTAATAAGTGCTATTCAGTGTCTTTGAAAAATGATTTTAATTCCCGGTTCTGCCAGTAGAGGAACCAAGGGAGCGGTGGAAGGAGTTCCCTTAAACGGGTAGCCAAAGAAATTGAGAGCATAAGATCAGCGGGTAGTCCTAAGAGTTTGCCGGCAGCGATAAAGCCACCTTCCTGAACCCCGAGACGACCCGGGACGAAGAAAGCTGAAGCCCTGAGAGCAATGACTACACCTATAATAGCGAATCCCTGCGCGATAGAAATTGGCGAGTGCATCAGCCAGGCAACGTAGACAACCTCAAGAACCATCAAGAGTCTGCGTATCAAGCGGTAGCCGAAAGAAGCCAGAAGCATGGGCCATTGACGATATCCCCAACGGACACGTTCTTCGACGAGTCCGATTTTCTCGGAAAGAGTGGTTTCGTTATCAGCCCTGAAACGATGACTCAAGCGAGCCACAAGGCGGGAAACTCCACCACTGACTTGTAATACAATAAAGACTACGATACCGGCAGTAAGCGCCACTACAGCGATAAAGAGACCTTGCTGAATTGATTCATGGGTGGTCAGCAGAGCCAGCATCAGGAAACCGACAGCGATCAGGAGCAAGGTGAGAATAGATTGCAGAGAGACATCGATAATACCTGCGGCAATGGCTTCGAGACGCGGGATATCCTTTTTCCAGGCGAGCCTGGCCTTGAGCAACTCACCCCCTACACCCATAACAGGCAAGTATGTATTCACGGCGAATCCGATCGCTGTAATGTTGAATGCAGGCAAGCAACCAAGACGCATTTCTCTTTTGAACAATTGCCTCCAGGCCTGGGAAGTGGCGATCCATGAAAGCGGAGCAAAGAAACAAACCGTCAGTAATAAAAAACCGGCAGACCTGAAGTTCTGATAAACAGGGCCCAAGCCCTGCCAAATTAAGAGAGCGGTGATGAGTGTAATGCCTAGGCCTAAGCCAAGTATGGTTCCCTTACGCAGACGCCTTCCGACTTTAGGCTTATTCTCAGGCATCCTGGATGAAGTTAAAGGCCTCCGAGTAGGGCTTAAAGCGCTCACGCAAATCTTCCAAATCCAAACCGAAGTCATGAACTGTGTATCGTCTGCTTCCTCGCTTTGAACTAAAATTCTGCATGGCAAATTCTGCCTGTGTAGACAGATCCCAGCCAAGCCAAGTATATAATTCAGCAATAGTGTGGAGGAAGGCCCGAGTCACCTCTGTGTAGGAAACATCATAGATCCTGTCCGGTCCCAAACCAAGCTCTCTGCGTTGCTGTAAAAGAAGTGGCAAGGTTGCTGCCCATCGATCCACGATCTGCCTGGCCAATGCACGATCATTTTTGTGGTTGGTAAAGGCATTTTGAAGGGTAGAAGTTAATCCGATAAGAGAGGGAAGGAATCTGACCGGATCACGGTTTACCTGTATAAGTCTGGCATCAGGATAGACGTTGAGAAGGGCTTTGAGTGAAAGTAGATGGGCGGGTGCCTTGAGAATCCATCTACGTTTCGGTTGACCGCATTGAAGGTATTGTAAAAAACGCTTGTGCCAAAGGTAAGACGGAGTGAGATCCGAGTATTCGATCTCTTTCTGGAATTCCGGCACATGGTAAACGGAGTCAAAACGAATACTCTGGAATGCGTAGCTCATTATGACGACACATTCCTGTGGATACAGTGCAGCAATGCGGTGTTTTTGCTCCAAATTTCCTGAGAGACGATGAAACCACCAAAGACCGCGTGCCGCTTTGTTCCTGCTAATCTGATCGTAGTAGGGAGATGTTCCGGGCCTGGGGAATGGGTGCATGATTTCCCAATTCAGGGGAGCGCGGTTACCTTCATCCTCTGCAAACAACGCATGTAAATAGGTAGTGGCGGCACGAGGTAATCCAACAATTATGAGGGGTGCTTCAATTTTTTCCTCTAAAATAGCCGGGTTTTCTTTAATGGCGGCTTCCATTTTCAAGCGGCCGATGAGCAAGTTATGAATGTCCCGCTTTGCCGCAGCGACACCAAATAGATTCAGATCGGATTCATTTTGCAGAGCATAGACGAGATGATCAAAAAATTGTCTAAAGGAATTATCCCCAAAATCATCCAGCCCAGTAGCGCTAACCGCAGCATTTAAAAAGCTATCGGGCTGTGCCAGAAATGAGGGCTTGAGACCAGCAGGAAGTAAATTACTGGTAAATTTCAAACCATTCAGTCCTGCAGTTGAGAATTGATTAATAATATTCATCCGAAAGTTGATATGCTACAGCGCGTAGTCCCAGTACTCAAAGCTTGGCTGCCAAGCCTGCGCGACTTGTCGACGAGCATCTTCAGGCAGACCTGGATACGTATTAGTTCGGTAACCGGCAATGCCTTTTAAGTAATTTTCCAAATGTGGAAGCATATCGTTGAGGTTTTCCAATCCTGCCTGACTGTAAATCCTTTCGACGGTTTGAAGCGGATTTTTCACGAGTTCGTCGTAGCTGACGTCGCAAAAACGACCTTCAGGGATCAGTGAAACATCTTCAAAATAGGCATCATACATGGCGCGATAACGCCAGATGATGA
>CAYQCG010000093.1:0-6987 GCA_964415925.1 uncultured Puniceicoccaceae bacterium
GCTCAATGTATTGAAGCATATTGCACCTGCCGGTGTTACCCATCCAAATGTTGTTGTCCTGACACCGGGTCATTTTAACAGCGCCTACTTCGAACATTGCTTCCTTGCGCGACAGATGGGTGTTGAAATTGTGGAAGGCCGGGACCTGGTGGTCGAAAACCATCGCGTATATATGCGCACAATCCAGGGACTGAAACAAGTTGATGTAATATACCGAAGGATCGATGATGACTTCATTGACCCGCAAGTCTTCCGCAAGGACTCTGTCCTGGGAGTGCCCGGACTTGCAGATGCGTATCGAGCCGGCAATCTCGGCCTGGCCAATTCGATCGGCACCGGAGCTGCCGACGACAAAGTCATCTATTACTTCGTTCCTCGTATGATCCGGTTCTATCTCAACGAGGAGCCAGTAATCCCGAATGTCCAGACTTGGCTCGCCTCAGAAAAAGACGATATCGATTATATTATCGAAAAAGCACCGGAACTTGTCATCAAGCCAGCCAATGAAGCAGGCGGATACGGGCTCTTTATCGGGCCGCATTCAACCAAAAAACAAATCCGAGAAATACGCGAAGCAGTCAAAGCGAACCCTCGAAACTACATTGCGCAAACGCCCATTTCCCTTTCGCGACATCCCACTTATTGTGATGGTACTTTTGAAGGCCGTCATATCGATCTGCGGCCCTATATCCTTTATGGAGAAAAAATCTCTATCTTGCCAGGTGGCTTAACCCGAGTGGCAATGAAGAAGGGGTCGCTAGTGGTCAACTCTTCTCAGGGCGGCGGAAGTAAAGATACATGGGTACTTTACGGCGACGAATGAACGAAAACGACATCATGCTCTGCCGCGTAGCCGATTCTCTGTTCTGGATGAGTCGATACATTGAACGCGCAGAAAATACGGCAAGGCTTGTTGATGTGAATTTGCAACTCCTGCTCGAATCCGAGCATCTTGATGATGACAGTATCAAGGCACACTGGACACCAATCATGGAGGCCACCGGTGATCTTGGACTCTTTTGGAAACTCTATAACAAAGCGGAAAGTCGTCAGGTAACCGAGTTCTTAACTTTCAGCCGGGAGAACCCAAGTTCGGTCATAAATTGCGTGATGGCTGCCCGTGAGAATGCGCGTATGATCCGCGACCAGATTTCTCCTGAAATGTGGGAAATCATTAATAGGCTCTATTTATACGTTAAAGACACGAACGCCAAAACCATCTGGAGAAACGGTCCGTATGCTTTCTATCAGGATATCAAGGAGTTCTCCCACCTATTCCAGGGGATAACCGACGCAACGTTTCCACATCGCGTTGGATATGAATTCATTAAATGCGGGCGTTATCTGGAACGAGCGGACAAGAGCAGTCGCATCCTCGATATTATTCATCCGCTATTCGCCCCAGACCATGAGCCATCAGACGGACCCTTTGAATTGGCTCAATGGATTGCTATTTTGAATGCATGCAGTGCCCTGGAAGCCTATCATAAAGTTTATGTCAGCGATGTTGTCCCTCTCTATGTTGCCCAATTCATTTTGCAATCGAGGGATTTCCCGAGATCCGTCTTATTCTCTGTCAACCACTTACAGCTGGCGCTTCATGCCATTTCCGGGTGTCCTTTCAGCCATTACTCCAATGAGGCTGAACGTCTCACCGGGAGGATCATCTCTGACCTGACCTACACGAACACAGACGAAATCATTGCCGAAGGATTACACGAATTTCTTCTCAAAGCCCAATTGCAAATTGACAGGATTGCCATAGAACTCAGCAACCGTTATATGTTCTTCCCGATTGTCGATCCGGTGGCAGAGGAATTTCGAGAGAAGGAATTTGGCCCTGCGGGTTCCCAAATCCAGTCGCAAAAATAGTTCCGTCATTTTGAAATCCAGTAAGGCTTTAGCATAGACTTGAGGATTGGTGTCTCTATTGTCGAATACATGCGGCTCACACACTGATCCAATGGAAAACGTCCTGCCTAATAGCTATCAAGCACTTCTCGAATCCTATCAGCCACCAGAAGGTTTTTACGACGAATTACTGGATGCTGAGTTAAAGCCAAGACCCAAATGGCAGCGTCTTCTTGAGGGCATTGAGGAAATGGCCGTTAGCGGACTGGATAAGAGGGAAGAGCACTTGCGCCGTATCATCAGGGAAAACGGGATTACCTATAACGTATATTCGGACTCTGCAGATGTAAACCGCCTCTGGAATATGGATATCATCCCGTTGTTGCTTGAGAATGAAGAGTGGCAGCGACTGGAAACCGCATTGAATCAGCGAGTCCGTGTCCTGAATAGTATGATGCAGGATATATACGGGCCCCAGAAACTCTTACTTGGCGGGCACTATCCACCCTATCTTGTCTTTGGAAATCCGAAGTTTCTGCATCCGTGTAAAAATCTCCTCCCACGCAACTATCGTCACATACACCTCTACGCGGCTGACCTTGCACGTTCTCCTGATGGCCACTGGTGGGTCTTGAACGACCGCCTGGACGCGGCTTCCGGTCTCGGTTACACCGTGGAAAACCGCTATATCTCAGCGAGGATACTGCCTGAATTATTTCATCAGTATGGCGTTCACCGACTCCAGCCATTCCTCTCCCTTTTGAGCCAATCCTATGAGAAGCTAGCTCCTGGAAACAAGGAAAAGCCAAATATCGTATTCCTGACGCCGGGACCGGCCAACGAGACCTACTTCGAGCAATCCTTCCTTGCCCGCATGCTGGGATATCCATTGGTTGAGGGGGGTGACCTGACGGTTCGCAACAACTATGTCTACCTGAAAACAATCAGTGGCCTTCAACAGGTTGACGTTATCATCAGGCGTATTGATTCGGAGTGGTGTGATCCGCTTGAATTGCGCAGTGATTCGCTGCTGGGAATACCAGGACTGCTGAATGTCCTGCGGCAATGTAATGTCTCGATGGTCAATGCCCCCGGTTGTGGAGTACTGGAAACATCGGCCCTGCCAGCGTTTTTGCAGGGAATCTGCAATAATCTTCTGGGTGAGGACTTAATCTTGCCATCAGTAGCAACCTGGTGGTGCGGGCAACCCAGAGAACTTGAATACGTCCTGAACAACCTGGGGAATCTGGTCGTCAAGCCAACCTATCCCGGATATGGTAAACGCCTGAAGTATGGTCCGAAGATGGACAAGAACGCACTGGGAGCGTTGAAGAGCGAGATCCTGAAGAACCCCGAAGCCTTTTGCGCCCAGGAAACCGTGGCCACATCGACCACCCCTATCTTTCAGGACAAGGCCTTTCTTCCGCGGCATTACATTTTCCGGGTCTATATGGCTCCCTCGGGCGGGCGCTACCAATTGATGCCGGGAGGCCTTGCGCGCATTGCCAGCGGAGGGCACTCCTATTCCGTATCGATGCAGGACGGTGGCGAAAGCAAGGACACGTGGGTGCTGCTGGGTAGCGATAAGACGGCAGATGACGGCCCCACACTGAGCAGCCGTATGGTTACATCGATTCGGCGCAGCTCGGAGAACCTGCCGAGCCGTGTCGCGGATAACCTGTATTGGCTGGGTCGATACGTGGAACGCTCCGAATCACTGACGCGGACACTGAGGGTGATTGTCCAGTCCATGCAGGAGGAATACGGGACTAGTTATTATCTGGGTGTGCTGCCTCTGGTGTCTACCTTTTTGAATGATGAAGAATTAAGCGAACTGAAGAACAAGACTGAAAAGGAACAGAACCTTCATCCAATAAACAGCATCATTCACGAGCAGCTTTACTCATTGACACGATCCGGGAGCCTGAGCTCATGTTTTGGGCACCTGAAGCGCACGTCAACAACCGTGAAGGAGAGGCTCTCGACAGATACTTCACTGATGCTGCAAAGGCTGGGGACGTCTTTTCTTTACGTTCCCCAGGACGAGACAAACGTGCTGAATGACACCACCCTGCAGCAACTGGAAATCATCCTGGGAGAACTTTCGGGTTTCTCCGGGATGGCGAATGAAAACATGACCCGCGGGCAGGGCTGGGTATTCCTGGACCTGGGGAGGCGTATTGAAAGGCTGCTCAACATGAGCAACCTGTTCTATTCATGCCTGGTGGAGGAAAATGCGTTTGAAGAGTCAACGGTCCTCAAGATCCTGGCGTGCGCGGATTCAACACTGACTTATCGCAGGAGGTACCTGACCATTGTGAATGTGCAGGCCTGTATGGATATGCTGGTGATGGACGATACGAATCCACGTTCACTGGTATACCAGGCCCGGATTATCCTGGATCATGTTGAGAGCCTGCCTCACAACAGGAAGAGTCTTCCTACACAGGCGATGAACCAGAAAGCGCTCAGCCTCTACAGCCAGATCAGTTTGCTTAAACTGGGACAACTGCTGGAAAAGGAAGCATCAGGGAGGCGCAGTCAACTGGCAAGTTTCCTGGACCGAATCACCGATGAAGCGATGGAACTTTCGGAGGAAATTGCCGGACGTTACTTTGCAGTCACCCAACAAAACGCACCTGCGGAAATCAGGGCCTAGCCAGCATGGTAAGCTACCAGATCGACCATTCCACGACTTACAGTTACGAGTTTCCTGTTGCGGTGTCGCATCATTCCGCGCACTTGAAGCCACTGAGCACATCGCGGCAGCAGTGTCGTCATTTCAAGCTGGAGATCCGCCCGACGACAGCCGACCTGAGTGAGCGCGTGGATTTTTTCGGCAACACGATGCATCTTTTCTCGATCCAGCAGAACCATCCGGAGCTGGTTGTCGATGCGCACAGCGAAGTGAGTGTGGTCGCACCTGAAATACCCATCATTGAAATGACACCGACTTGCGACGATGTGCGCTCGATGCTTCAGGAACCGCGTATCGAGCAATACCTATCGGCCCTGCAATTCAGCTACGCATCTCCCTTTGTGCCCGTATCGGAGGAGCTGGCGGCGTATGCGGAACCGTTTCTTGCGCCTGACAAGCCGTATCTACAGGGCGCTCTAGAGTTGGCTTCACACATCTACAACACATGCACCTTTGATCCCAAGGCGACGGATGTTTCCACTCCGGTGAGTGCAGTGCTGGAACTGAAGCGCGGGGTCTGCCAGGATTTTGCGCATCTGATGCTGGCATCCCTGCGTTCGCACAAGCTGCCGGCGGCCTACGTCAGCGGCTATATCCTGACGCATCCGCCAGAGGGGCAGGAGCGATTGGTCGGGGCGGATGCCTCGCATGCGTGGGTATCGATCTTCATACCGAGTTACGGCTGGGTGGAGATTGATCCCACGAACAACAAGATCTGCACGGACGAGCATGTCACGGTGGCACAAGGCCGGGACTTTAATGATGTGAGCATGGTGCGCGGGGCGGTTACGGGTGGCGGAGAACACACCCTGAATATTGAGGTGACGATGTCTCCGATCAGCCCTCCCGACCTGAGCCAGATCAAGCGACAGTAGAACCTGTCCTGTCAGCCTGCGAGGGCGGTGAGTTCCCGGTAGAGCTGAAAGCATCCGACGGAGGTCATGAGGGTGGCGCTGAACCAGAGGAAGACGGCCCATGTGCTGTGCGGCCTGAGTTCGACCGGGGTTTGCCTGTAGAGATAAAACAGGGCGGCGAAGCAGAGGAAGGGGAGCATGAGCGCCTGGGCGAAGGCACCGGCGGTAACGAGCGTGACGGGTTTGCTGATCGAGAGGTAGAGGACGCAATAGAGGATGGGCAAGCCGACACAAATATAGCGGATGGCTCTCTTTTTCTTTGTGGGATCGCGGAGGTCGATCCATTGCAACAACCCGAGGAGGTCTGTCGCCATCCGGCCGTTGGAGGCTGTGGCGATGAAGACCGTGGAGAAGAGCACGACGATGGCGCCGACGATGAAGAGCCATAATCCGGTGGCCCCGAAAGAGGTGCTGTAGAGGTTGGAGAGGTTTTCCATGAGGGTTTCATTTTCGATTTCGATTCCCCGGCCATGGAGGGTGGCGTCACCGAGGAGATAGAACGCGATGGTGGCCAGGGTATAGAAGACCATGGAGACCCACGCGTCCCATTTAAGGATGCGTATCCAGCCTTTAGCGCGAAGGAGCCATTCGGTGCTTCCGTCATTCGGGCCTGTCTTTCCGGCGTAGCCTTTCTCGAGGCACCAGTATGGGTAGTAGATGAGTTCGGAGGCGCCCATGCCGATGATACCGAAGGCGGCAAAAGCCAATACGTAATTGGAGGGCAAGCGGAAGCTGAGGCCGCCGAGGAGTTCCTCGCCCGTGATGGCGTAGGGGGTCCATTGCAACGAGAGGACGGCGAGGAAGGTCATGAATGTGAAGCCTGCGACCATGAAGGTGGCGAAGCGCTCGATGTGGCGGTAGCTGCCGAAGACGAGGAGGAGGGCACAGGAGCCTGTGATGATAACAGCCAGCGTTTGAATACTCAGCGTGGAGCCTCCGAGGCTGACGGCCTGGGCGATTCCCCCGACCATACCGGACACCTGGAAGAAGGTGGCGAGGAACATGAGCAGCCAGACCCAGACGAGCCAACTGAGGCGTATCCGCGGACCGGGGACGGAGTTGAATATCTCGAGGGTTGTCCGTCCATGGATGATGGCGGCGCGACCGAGTTCCACCTGTAGGAAGACCTTGATGAAGCATCCGAAGAGGATGAACCAGAGCATGGTGAAACCCACTTCCGCCCCGAGGGCAGTGGTGACGATCAATTCACCGGCGCCGACGATATTGGCGGAGATGATAAGACCGGGACCGAGCTGCTGGAGAATGCCTTTCCAGTGGGTCGGGGCGTCCTGAACGGTTGGGGTATCCATGGAAACATGAATAGGGAAAACAGGCTTCTCTACGAGCAAATGTTGCCTGTGTTGTAGCGCTAGCGGACATGCACTGAGAATTTCGAGTGTAGAATTCCGGATTTCGAATGGATAAAACGATCCACGAAAGTACGCGATAATACACGAACTGGGTTTTCTAATTGGACTGTCAAAGAACGGGGTTTGGGAGTTTCGGGTTAGGAGTTAGGGTAAA
>CAYQCG010000094.1:0-6964 GCA_964415925.1 uncultured Puniceicoccaceae bacterium
AAGGAACGGCGTGGTCTCCGCTATTGTTGATCTTCTTCGGGCGTAAGCGGGTCGTCGGGCGCCGTTCCATGGAGATCATTATCCGGCAAGTGCCAAGCCTCGAAGTAGCCCGGATCAGGGCTTCCGAATTCCTCGTGAAGACCCTGGAAGTAGAAAGAGGCTAACCGGAACGCACGTTTCCGGCTTGTTCCAGATAGCGTTCCCAGACAGGCCAGCTTTCTTCGAACTTTCCAAGCTCGCACAACAGCCACGCATGCCAGTAGAGCACATAGTCGGGAATCTGGGTGAGGTTCGTCAGCTGACTAGCAATACGGAGTGCCCGATCCGGATCTCCCACTCTTATCAGGCGCTGTAATAGACTTACGCCCTCCACGAGGTCCTCTGGCTGCAACAGGAAATCTGCATAGTGGTCGTCAAGCTCACGTTTTTCGCTGAAATCCGGTAGAAAAGCAGGCTCCAAACGCTTTAGTAAAATTTCTGCTGCGCATCTGTAGTTTCCTTCTGATGCAGCAATTTCAGCAATTGGAAGCCACCAGTCTTCCCTGAGCCCGGGATTATTATTGATGTGGCTCATCAAATACGCGGCCCCTCCAGTCTTGATGAATCGTCGAAGAAAAGATTCCCGGAGATTTTCCGGAAGTTTCTCAAGACGCGGAGAATGCTCCAGTTCAATCCGCATTTCCTTCTGGAATGAAGGGTCCCGAAGATTTTGCAGGAATCCTGTTCGTAAAGTCGGTGATTGTTGTGATAAAATGGATACACCAGTTGCGAGTCTCTCATCCTGCTTCGCCCAGTCACTCATACGATGAAAGAGATTTTTCCGGTCATGTATTTCCCTTTCCAGTGCCTCCCTCCACGCATTAAGCGTTCCGGCCGGATCATAGGGTATCCATGCCAGCCCTTCGAGGTAGGCAGGCTCAGCCAAAACGGGTTCCAGAAAACGCATGCGACGAAAGGATGAACGCGCCTCTTCTGCACTGACTCTGAAATACAACTGCGCCTGCCCTAGACTGTAATACGCCTGCCAATCCATCGGGAATGTTTCAATCCATTTTTCTGCATGGGAAATTGCCAGGTTGCCCTCTCCACTCTCCAAGGCAGCCTGGAATTTCTCCGCTTTCTGCAAACGAAATACCTCACTATGCGTCGGCCAATCAAATAGTGCCCCCAAGCTCCACATTAGACCCACTAGGGCCAGGATCAATCCGACAAGACGACCTAACCAGAGCGGTATAGACCGTTCTTGACCACGTGAATGTTCGGAACGGGAAAGTGCAAAAAATAACCCTGCGGTGCATACCGTCCCTAATCGGTGCGCAGAAACGTCGACTAATGTATGTAATAGAAAGATCAGAACGACTACGATGGCACCCTTACGGTATAAATCAGTCCTCTCGTTTGACAGCGGTAATACTTGTCGCAGCAGGGCAATTGTCAGACATGCGAAGGCAACAGCACCCAGGAGTCCGGTTTCTGTAGCAACCCAGAACCAGTCACTCTCTGGATGAATAATCGATAGATAGAAACGTGATTGCTCACGAAATTGTGGAAAGACCTCATCGAAGCTTCCAAGTCCAGAACCCCAAAGCGGCTGAGACACGAACATATCCATTGCATCTCGGTAAATAGACCAGCGAAAATCATTCGTCAGTTTTTCCGGCGCATTAGACAGCCGCTCAAGGAATGGCCCTCCGAATTGTATTAATGCAGAAGCAGCCAGAAGCAATGCCGGTAAACCGTAGATTAAGGCATAACGAATCTTCTGCCTTGGGGCTTGCCAGATGAACCAGCCAAATGAACCCAAAAGAAAAAGCAGTAATGCGGCACGCGACAGGCTGTAGGTCAGGCCAAGTCCATAGAGAATCAGACCGGCAATGAAAAACCAGATAAAATAGCGTCGGAATTGCAGACTGAGAACGGCAATGGTAATAAAGCTAATCCCTCCCATGGCGAGGAATAATCCCCATTGGTTTCGATTAGGAAAGTAACTGAAATTGTGTACATCAGGAGCAAATGGATTATTCATCCCTAATAGTGTGGCGGTTGCAGCAGTTGCCCCAAGAATGGCTCCACCCCAAGCAAAAAAGCGCATAACCCGCTTCCGGTCAGCATGAACCACCGGGAACGCACAAAGTGTATAAAGCCACCCAAAAACGGCAATAAAGAGGACTATCCATTCGACGGATTCCCACGGATGAGGCGCCAGAGTAGTCGGCAGAAGGATACCCAGGCTTCCTGCCCTGTCATGCCATTCAGCCGGGAATACTTCAGCCAAGGGTAGCAACGAGAGGCAAAAGACTCCGATTGTGACAAGCACCCAGCGATCCACCCAACGCCCCGGAGACAAGAGTGGCGGTCTCCAAATCATGAATCCGCCAATCGCCGTTACGGCGATTCCCCGACTCCACAAGGGATGACCTCCCCCTGCGAAAACCATCAAAAATACGAAAACAACCACCGGCATCCATAATTGGGGATGACTGCGGCGGGCGCTCCACGGCACACGAGTTTCCTGAGAATTGGGAGGGCTAATAGCTGGAAGTATACTGGACGTAGTATTGGTTATACTTACGGTAGTAATAGTAGTCAGTGCCCTTAACATCAACCTCGTTTAGGATGAAACCACTTACTTTGGCATTACGCATGGTGAGGCGTTCCACTGAAGTCGCAGCCTGACGCGTATGAGTATGGGCACTACGTACGACAAAGAGGACTGCATCCGTTTTGGCGGCGAAT
Organism: uncultured Puniceicoccaceae bacterium; assembly: GCA_964415925.1. Classification (GTDB taxonomy): domain Bacteria; phylum Verrucomicrobiota; class Verrucomicrobiia; order Opitutales; family Oceanipulchritudinaceae; genus CAYQCG01. Next base: position 2,737 of record CAYQCG010000094.1, read on the forward strand.
CCGGAGGTGTCATCTGCGGCGAGGATCGGAGCCGTATCGATTATGATATAGTCATAACGCTGGCGCACCTCGTCCAGTAATTTATCCATACGATCAGAGATAAGAAGCTCACTGGGTCTGTCAGGAAGTTTTCCGGTAGGAATGAAGTCAAGGTTTTCGACCGGGGTGCTATAAATAATGCTGTCGATTCCCCTTCCCCTCTGCAGGTATTCGCTAAGGCCCGGCATACTGGGTAGGCCAAAGACCTTGGCCAGTGAACCCCGCCTCAAATCACTGTCGATTAATAAAGTCCGTGAAGCTGTAAAGGAAATGGCTGTGGCAATGTTGGTTGAGACCGTAGACTTGCCCTCTTCGGGTATCGAACTGGTTACGGCAAATACCTTCAATCCGCTGTCTTCTCCTTGCAAGAATAGAAGAGAAGATCTCAATGTCCGGCAAGCTTCAGCAAAAAGATGTCTCTGATCCCGGGGCTGCAGGAGTTCTACTTGTCCATCTTCGTTGAGTTGTTCTTTCGGGATCATACCCAAAACGGCGATATCAAAGCGTTTACGTAAATCATCGGCGGAAAGGATCCGACTATCGATTACACCCATTAAGACAAGCAGGCCTGCTCCCAGAACGATGCCGACAATGCCCCCCTGGGCCACCTTCAGGGGCAAGGAACTGCGTTGAGGTGTCGCCGAACTTGCGTATTCAAAAATGGATACTGTTTCTCCAACCAACTGCTGGCTCATGTTGATATCCTGGGTAGATTCAAGCAATCTTTGGTAAGTATCCCTTGATCGCTCAAGGACGGCTTTCAGGCGGTCGAACTCAGCAGCCAGCCGAGAGTTTTCGAGCGCCGTACTTTCCCATTCCTTGATAACTTCACGTAAATTTCCGATCCGTGAAACTAATATCGATCTTCGCTCCTTGACTTCATCCATCGCCTGTTTGCGAAGGATAGTTAAAAGGTTTTCGGTTCGTTCGATATTCTCATTCAGGTTGATTAATTTCGGATGTGCCGGCTTAAGGTAGATGGCAAACTCATCACGCTCTGCTCGTAATTGAGATAACTCTTGTTGTGTCTCCTGATAGGTTTCTGCGAGCTGGGATTCACTGACCTCCAGTATTTCAGCACCGGTTCCATCTAGAGTCATGTCACCATCCAGTTGGGTTTGAAGACCTAAAGTATCCAATAACCTCAACTGAGTATTCATATCCGCGAGCTGCTTTTCGAGCTGACTTAAATAAGTGCCTGCCGTATTCCCCTGTTCTTGAATAAAAACCAGATTATTTTCACGCTGGAAGTTCACAATCGCTTCTTCCTCCTGGTTGATTTTCTCCTCCAGCCGTATCAACTCGTCCTTAATTGCCAGCAAAGTACTTTCGGAAGTCTGTGCACGCATCTCTTTGCGGAAGTTGATATATTCTTCCATAACCGCATTCAAAAACGCACGTGTGTAGTCAGGCTCACTCCCAAAAGCGCGGAGCAGGAAAATACTTGTTTCAGGTTTAACCGTGGCGCCGACACTTACAGGGACTGGGGAAAAGTCCGGTGTTAAGGCACGCACGCGCTCCCGAGCACGTTGACGAACAGGCTCGCTCGTCATGAATTCCACCTGTGTGCCATAAAAGTTCGTAAGCATTTCCTGGTATGCTTCGCTTCCTGGAACAGCCATCCGGTCAGCCACATGCATCTTGGCATTCGAGTGATAAACCGGTTTCCTCTGTAATTCCTTGTAAGTTTGCCATGCAATACCAAGCGACGTCGTTAAAAAGATAATCCACCAATAGCGCCGTAGCAGATTCTTTGACTGGAAATACCAGGTGTAGAGCTTTGCACCCCAATCAAAGCTTTTCTCCTGCTCAGTTGCTGGAATGAGGTCGTCCATCAGAAATTAATCCAGGATTCGTCTACCCGAATGATATCGTCAGCAAACACTACCGGGTCGTTTTCACGGATTCCTCTTTCAAGGATATCAGCTACATTGACTTCAATTTCCCGTTCGTCCGGATCGAGTGTCTCATCGCCTCGGATAAGGCGGACTCGCTTTTTATTGGCAAACTTATTGAAACCGCCCGCACGCAAAATCGCTTTACTTACAGTGAAGTTTTCTTCATCCGGCAAGTCATAGAGACCGGGAGCCCTGACTGCCCCTACAATATAAACCTGGCCTCCGGCCTGAGCCAACTTGGGAACAACGACCAGGTCTTCAGGACGTAAGATAATGTCCTGATCAAAGTCGCCTGTTTCCAAAATTGCGGAAACATTGACAACCTGTTCGATTTCCTCACCGGCCAGATTTTTTCGAATCAAGCTAACTTCTGTCCGGTTGGCGCCGGGAAGAAATCCACCTGCGCGCAGGATAGCACCCGAGAGGGACAAGACCTCGTCAGCCGGTAATGGCAGTGGGCCCTGTTGACGGATCTGGCCAACAAGGTTAACCCTACCCCGTATATTCTCTGCATTTTGATGATGGAGAAGAACTGTGGCACGGTGAAAAAAGTCCACTTCCAGCAGTTCCTTAAGTTTAAAGGCAAAGGATCTTGAAGTATGTCCTTCTGCAGAAATATTACCCAAGAGTGGCACATCCACCTCGCTTTTATCATTAACGAATAAGACGATGGGATCTTCGCGTTCCTCGACCACGCTGAAAATCAGGCGATCACCCACAGACAGAGCCCGTTCATCATCCAGCAAGTTCATTCGGCTAAGTGAATTATCGGCAAGCAGCTGTACACCGGACAGTCCTACGATAGTCATCACAAGTAAACTCATCAAATGCCTTCTAGAAATCATAGAAGGCCGAAATAAGTAATTTGTTAACATTGAAGTCCCGAGCCGCGAAATTTGAGTCTCTGTCTGTAAATGAGTATTTTATCGATGATTTCCACTTTGGGTTAAACTGATATGAAGTGCCAATAATGAAATTTATGCGATCCGACTTTTCCGGATCAATGCCACCTGAATCCCTGCCCTTGTTAAAGAGCACTCCACCTTCAATTTCTATCTGATTGATCCCTGAATAAACGAAATTGTATTGAAAAGTATGGGTCAAGTTACTGTTGGCGATGAATCCGAAATCAACAGCCCTTGAAATACCTACTGAATGAGACCAGCTGCTGTTTAGTGTGTTACTAATTGATAGGCCATAAATAATCGTGCTGACATCACTGTTATCACTGTTTTCCCCGTTGCTATCAAAGTTATAGAAAAGCCCACTCACACTCCCATTTATTGTAAGAAACTGAGAAGGGCTCCATTCGGCAATTAATCCAACGCTCTGGCCGGTACTGTCGTTCTGTTGCGAAACACTGTAACTGTAGACCCGATAGGAACCGTTAATACCAAGGAGCAGAGCGCTCGAAATCTGTCGGTAATAGGCGGGAGTAATTATATATTGAACCCTGCGAGCCCGGTTAAATCTGCTCTCAAGTGGAAATACATCCTCTCTGTTAAAAGTTAAACGTAATGCGCTGAGCGAAGAAACATCCCAATTCACACTGATGGAAGCGTCATTATAGAACCTTGAAAACTCAAAAATATCGAAGATCAGCTGATTACTGGCCGGGTCGACAACAAAAGCATCTGTGGGATCAGAACTGAACTGTAATTCATCTTTCAGAGTAACTGTAAAATTTCCGGAATAGACATCAAAAGTGAGTTGTGAATCCGGCTTTATGTCCAGAAAGCTTCCTCCGGAGGAAAGCTCTCCATTCTTCAGGTATTGGCGGTAGGCAATTCCGAGATCGAAAGACAGGGCGTTTACATCGGTGATATTCCAACTGCCAGTAGTATCTATACCGGGTGTAAAGATGATGTCTGAGAGAGGATTCTCTCCGGAAGAATTTACATTGCTGTTGAACTCAATTCCCATGCTTCCAGTTAAATTAAAACGCAAAGGTCCCATTTTCAGGTTATACCCTTGAGCATTGGCCGATGACACAAGACCGACCAAAGTCAGACCTACTGAAGTCAGGTATATTTTCCTGTAATGTTTAAAAAGCATATGAAAAACAAAGTTATGTGACATCTACGATTCACTATTACTTGCGAATGAGGAAGATATCTAAATAATGAAATAATAAAGACGATCTAGTAGAAGTAATTAGGTATTCACCCTAATACTCTTCTATATCGAACTAAAAGGCTTAACCTTAGGAGTTAAAATCCTGAAAATTTTATAAAAAAACTATCAAATGAGGCAATTTCTCTTAACGAGCATCGTTTCAATCATGGGATACC
>CAYQCG010000095.1:0-6962 GCA_964415925.1 uncultured Puniceicoccaceae bacterium
TCCCACCACGCGATCAAACAGAACCGCTCCCAGGCCTCCGCCCTCGCTTTCTTTCTGGCTCCCGCGACGGTAAAACCGGGAAATGCTGCAAATCCATTGCTCGATGGATCCACATCCAAACCATAGTCTTTGGGCTTTTCGATATGCACCTTATGGTACGCCCAACGTTCTAAAGCCTCGGAAATCGCCTTATAGTTGGCGACGATACGGCTGGGATGGGTTCCTATGCCATCCGGTGTATCGTAACCCGGCTCTATTTGCTTCTTCGCGCCAATGTATTCCGACTTCAACCAGGCGGTCGAATAATAGTATTTCTCACCTAGAATCGTCGTCGTGAAATACTTGACTTCATGAATAGGCCCCCTGGCTACATTTCTGTAACTCAGGGGGGCCATGGAAATGAGCATCAATTAGAGGAGAAGATTAGTTTTGTTTGGGATCCAGTGTTTCGCGATCCTGTTCCGTCGCCACACAGTAAATAGTCGGATAGGCCGTTTTACCCATATCTTTATCGATACTGACTTTGTCGGCATTGTCGACTGAGGATAATGGATCGAACTTTTCAGCTAAACCAAAGCAGTTTATGGAGAGGAAGAAGGTTGCTAAGACTGAGTAAATAATGTTTTTCATTTTATATTCCTTGTAGATTATCGTTGAATGTTATACCGCTTCATAACTAGTTCTCTAAATATCAGACGTAAAACCCTTTATGTGTTTTGCCTGTTATTATTCGCGGAGGTTTTAGAGGCTCGATTACATATAGAATCAATCCGTATTGAAGAACTGCCCAAAGGCCTTGGTTTTTATGATATTATTGAAGCTCCCAACGGTTCTTTATATGGTGCAATTAATGGACTATGGCATAATACTGGTTCCGGCTGGAGCAAGTTCAAAGCCGATTCAGATAAAGTACTCTATGACCTCGAGTTTGATTCCAAAGGAAGGCTCTGGGTAGGAGGACAGGACACACTTGGGTATTACAATGTAACTTCAAGCGGGAAGGTAGTGTTTGAATCCCTATTAGAATCACTTAAGAGTACGGATACGCATGATTCTGAGTTCATGAAAGTGGTATCGCTCGGTGAAAACTCAATTTTCGCAGTGTCTCGAAACACAATCTATCAAATTGTCGGTGATAATACCCGCAATTGGAAGTTTGAAGGCCAGAAAAGAGTATTAGTGAGTGAAGTAAACGATCGTCTTTTCGCTTATCAAAGAGGTATTGGTCTATTCGAGTACCTGGATAGTGATTTTAGATTGGTGTTCCCCGAAACGGAGTCAACAAGTGGCGGCGTTATCGCTATATTTGAGGAGGACGAGGAATTCGTAATGTTTACCGTCGATGGAAAAGTTCTCAGATGGTCAAAAAATGACGGTATAGTTTTAGAAGAACCTCTGGAAATAGAAGGTAAAAGAGCTTTAATCCTCAATTGTGAGAGACTGGACCACAGGTTCTATATTTTATCCACAATGAATTGTGGGCTTATTTTATTAGATAATTCATTGAGTGTAGTTTCTTACCTGAATTCAGATAGTGGTCTGATCTCGGATCTCGTTCACACTACGCATACGGACATCCAGGGCAGGACATGGATAGGCTTGTCGACGGGACTACAGAGAATCGATGCAATTGGATATCATCAGATTTACGGGAGAGAAGAAAATCTGAGTGGAAGCGTGTATCGTATAGGTAAATTTAATAACGACTATTACGTAACAACTTCTGATGGCTTGAAGAAAACAAACGTCGGTGAGACAATGCTTTACTTTCAAGGTCTCGACCGGTTGGGCAAACTCGTCTTCAGCATGGCTTCCGATGATTCAGGACTATTTATTGGGGGTTTCGACGGTATTTATAGAATGGATACAATTGGAGAGGTAGAAAAGATATACAATACATCCAATGCGGTTTCTTCTCTGGCTCTGGATTATAGAGATGGAAAGCGTTTGTATTGTGGAAGTGACTCGAATTTTGGGGCTCTAGAATACCGCGGTGATAGTTCTGAAGATGTTTCCGAAATTAAAACAGATGATTGGGTGTCCAAACTATTTGTTTCAAACGGCAAGGTTTTGGCTAACATCAATTACAAACAAAGCGAGAAGTATACCTATAAATCGGGCTCTTTAGAACATAGCGGAAGCCACCAAACTGCCAGTCAAGGAGATTATATATATTTCTCAAGTTTAGGTGATAGTGTGGCAGTTCATGGGAAAGGAGTTTTTGATATCTACCTTCCTGATGCACAGTCTGAGAAACTCTCAAAGTTCATAGAAGGAAACATAGATGTTAATAACTATATTATTCGCTCTATTCTGAAGACAGAAAGCGGTAAGTATCTTATATTATTCGGACGTAGACCTGAAGAAGCCGGATTCTTTTTTGAAACGGTACTGACACGATATGACCCTGTAACTGAACAGCATGTATACTATGCCATACCGCAGTCCGCCATAGAAGAGATCGGCCCAATCGAATGTTCCGTAATAATGGAAAGTCAGTTTTTGGTTGGAGGGACAAATGGATTGATCTCGCTCGATTATGAAAATCTGCAGCGGCTCAAGTATCCGGATAAGCCAGCTGTCTTCTCTGCGGATAAAGCTTTTGTAAGGGATAGTGAAGAATGGCTGATTAATTATGATAGTTCCAGGTTGCTGGAATTCAATTTCAGGGAGGGGAGGAAGCCGCCATATGACTTGAAAACAGAGTATTCCTATCGCCTATCCGAGGCAGATGAGGATTGGTCGGAATGGAGCGAAGAAACACGCGCCGAATACTTGAATCTAAGCGAAGGATCTTATCGACTGGAGGTGCGTGCGCGTGATCTCGCCGGGCGTATCTCGGAAGCTTCAGTTTTAAGCTTTTATATTCAACCACCCTGGTATCGCACGCCTTATGCCTATGTATCCTATATCCTCCTCTTTGGCTTGATGTTGTGGTTATATTCAGCGATTCAGAATTATTCACTCAGGCGGGCAAACCGTCGTTTGGAGGAAAGTGTACAGCTCAGAACGAAGCAACTTGTCAGTGCAAATGATGCCCTGAAGAAAGCAAACGAAGCCAAGACGGAATTTCTCTCAAACATGAGTCATGAACTGAGGAGTCCCCTCAACACAATAAGCCTGTTGTCTGATGTCCTTGTGCGGGGGCGGGAAAAAAGTGGAGATCAAAAATATCTTCGTCACCTGAAGTCTTCAACCAAACTACTGAGTTCGATGGTGGATGACATTCTGGATGTGGAAAAGATTGAGAATGGCAAGCTGAGTATGAACAAGGAAGAATTCGAACTTGATGAAGTGCTGCAGCATCTGGTGCAGATGTATGAGGCTCAGGCACAGAAAAAGGGACTGAACTTTGATGCGAGGATCCTTCTACAGTCTGGCTCTAGTGTCGGAGATCCAATATCACTACAAAAAATCCTCGGTAATCTGCTGGGAAATGCAATCAAGTTCACTGAAGCGGGAAGCGTAGGATTTGAAGTAAGGGAGGTTGGCGGAGATTCCAAAACGGTAAACTACAAGGCAACCGTAGCTGATACGGGTCGAGGCATCTCGAAGGAGGATCAAAAGCATATCTTTGAACGATTCTACAGGGCGGAAACCCACAAGTATTCGATTCAGGGCACCGGCCTGGGTTTGACCATAGCAAAGGCATATGCCGACTTGATCGGGGGCAGGCTGGAATTTGAGAGCGAGCCGCGAAAGGGGACACGTTTTGAACTGGAGTTCTGCCTTGAGAAAGCGGGACAGTGTGAGCGTGCGGAGGCTCCACCGTTTACCCTGAATCATAAGTCTGTGCTGTTGGTTGAGGATGATGATGAGCAGCGAGAACTGACATCACAGATCCTGAGTTCAATGGGTGTGACAGTAGACGCGGTGTGTGACAGGACAGTTGCCAGTGACCGATTGAAGAACGGGAGCTATGATCACCTGCTGGTGGACTTGAATACGCCGGGAAAGGAAATTGAGGATTTCATCCATGCGCTGAATGGGAGCCATAATAACCAATACCGCATAACGGTCATTTCGGCGAATGCCACTCCAGAGGCGCAAAGAAAAGCTTTCAATCTTGGAATTACAGGTTTTATTTGTAAGCCATTAACTGTGGAGAAGCTATATAACGAACTGACAGGAAGCAGCTGATGAAGAAGATTCTTTTGCTTTGCCTTGGGTTACTCATTACGGGGATCAAAGCAGAAGAAGAAATTGTCAGGTTAGATGAAATTGTAATTACAGCATCTGATACGCAGCTTTTTCTCGAGCTTGAGGATCCGAATGCGCGCTCCACACTCCTTACCGGGAAAGACCTGTTTCTGGAGGGAAGCACGACTTACAGCCGTAGTCTGCGTCAGTTACCCTTTGCAGCTGGTTTTTCGCAGAATGAGAACGACAGCAACCGGGGGGTTGGAGCTTCGTTGATCAACCTGCGGGGTCTGAGTCAAGAGGCGACCCTGACACTGGTGAACGGGAGGCGGGCAGGACCCTTCAGTAATGTGAACCTGCTGCCACCGGTGGGACTGAGCGCCCTGTCGATCAACCTGCAACCCGGAAGTTCGGTTTACGGGAGCGATGCGATAACGGGATCGGTGGATATCATTTTTGATCCGCTGGATACGAATGACCATGTATCTTTTTTCTACGGGAACAACTTCAAGGGGGACACGAGGACGTACGCGCTGGAGCTGCAGAAGTCTATTGCGGGGGAGGAGTATACCCTGCTCAGTGCGGTGCATTACTACGACCTGGAAACCCTTTTTTCGCGGGACAGGCCGGACACGCAAACGGATTTGACCGGGTTTGGCGGGATGAACCGGGGGAGTCCCTCGATACCGGGAAACATATCGGCGAGCGGTGTTTTTGGGAATTTCATACCGTTCAGCTTGTCGAGTGGAGTGGAAGCTCCGACAAGTTTTTCAGACTATGAAGGGTTCAATCCGGATGTTTTCTTCTATGACTTCCGTGAACAGCAGGTGGCGATACCGGGGCAAATCCGAAAAGGACTCGTCCTGATGCCGACTTACCAGCCACGTGACGGGTTGATGTTCTGGATGGAGATTTTCTACACAACCCAGAGGGTGAATAACGGCCTGGCGGCGGCGCCGATTGATCCGCGGTTTGGAGCATTTTTTGCATCACCCTATGTGAACGATCTTGTCAATCAGACAGCGGATGTTGACTTGATTGCACCATTTTACCGGACGTTTGAGCTGGGTCCGCGATTGCACCGGTTCGAGACGGACGCGTTCCGTTGGCTGGCGGGGCACAAGGGACGAAGTGCCGAGATGTTCTGGGAAACGGCGTTGCTGGTTTCACGTAGCCGCCAGAACCAGACGTTATTTGATTTTCCGTCGGGCGCTTTGTTATCGTCGCAGGTCATAAGCGGTGCGTTCAATCCGCTGGCGCGGGCGTTCAGCAGCGGGTCGCAAACCTTAAGCGGGGGGCAGACTCTGAGTTGGGATAACACGCAGGCGCTGAGGCAAAGCGCGGTGAACGGGAGTATCCTGGAGCGGAACCGTTTGCTATTGTGGGATGCCAAAGCACAGCGGGATTTCGACCTTTTTTCATCCGTCAACCTGAATGCGCTGGTGGGCATTGAGTTGAGGGAGGAAGGGGTAGAGATTGATCCGGATAGCGTTATATCGGATGGCGATGCGCTGGGTTTTCGGGTGGCGAATGCGTTCGAGGCGAAGAACCAGGCGTTTTCGCTTTTCACGGAGAACCGTGCAACACTGCTTGAGAGCGATGAACACGATGTCCGGTTTTCGATTTCGGCGCGGCATGAGCGGCATGGCGCGAGGGGTTTGGATCCGGAGAGCGGGGAGGAAGTGACCCCGACCTATACTACTACGGATTACCGGTTGATGGTAACGTATGACCACACGAGCGGGTTTTTTGCGGATGCGGGTTACGGAACGGCGTTCCGGAGTCCGCGGCCGGCGGAACTTTTTATCGCGCGGGGGACACTGTTTTCGACCCTACCGGACCCGCTGGGTTTTCCCGACACGGATGGGGGTTTCGGGGTGGAGTTCGGAGGCAACCCGGAGCTGGAGCCGGAAACGGCGCGGAGCTACAACGCGGGAGCGGGTTACCGGTTACCGGAGCAGAGGGGCCCCCTGTTGCGGATTGCGTTCACTCAGATCAACACGAAGAACGCGATCACGGACGGGGCGCTGTTTTTCCTGACGGCGAATGCGAACACACAGGGAGCGGGTTTTCCGGACACTTCGGGCGGTGATGTGGTGACGGATCCGGGTGCGGATTTCGCGGACCGGATCATCCGGGCCAGCAGTGGGGAGATCCTGCAGGTGATTTCGGAGAACGCGAACATTGCGGAGCGGAACCTGCGCAGCCTTGATCTTTACGCTACGTATGATTACGGGGTGGCGATTGGGCTGATGGGGGTGGACCTGACGGCTTCGCGTATTCTGCGGTGGGACCTGAGGCGGCTGGCGGAGAGTGCGGCGGAATCGCGTCTGGGCAGGTTTGTGGACCCGTCGAGCGATACGCTGTCGCCGGGAAGCATTCCGAAATGGAAGCTGAAGGCGTCATTGCGCTACAGCCGGAGCGAGTGGCTGGAGGCGCAGCTGACACTGGACTATATTTCGGGGCTTTCGGATGATCCGAATTTCCTTGCGCCGGGGGTGGACAGCCACCGGATCGAGAGCTGGCTGACAATTAACCTGGCCGGCCGCTATGAGATCCGAGAGGGCGTGACGCTGGACGCGGGGATCAACAATTTATTCAACAACCTGCCGCCGGTGTCGGTAGGGGCGTTTAACGACAACTACGACACGTCGCTCTACAGTATCCGGGGGCGGTATCTGTATTTGCGATTGCGGTACGGATGGTGAAGACAACGGACGACCTGGAACCAGGCATCCAGAGGGAACTGTTATCCGCGAAAGCTATTTGGACTGTCAAAGAACGGGGGTTGGGAGTTTCGGGTTAGGAGTTAGGATAAAAGG
>CAYQCG010000096.1:0-6947 GCA_964415925.1 uncultured Puniceicoccaceae bacterium
CATCGTTTCGGGTAAATCTCCAACAAGCACGATGTCGCTCACAGTGAAATGCCCTCCAGGCTTTAGAGTACGATATATTTCTTTAAATGCAGCTGTTTTATCTGGAACGAGGTTAAGAACACAGTTGGAAACCACGACATCCGCTGTTGCATCTTCCACCGGTAATTCCTCAATTTCTCCAAGGCGGAATTCCACATTATCGTATCCTAATTTGTTCCGGTTAGCTTCAGCCTTGGCAATCATGTCTGGAGTGAAATCCACGCCGATAATTTTACCCGTATTTCCAACCAGACGCCGCGCAACAAACACATCATTACCGGCTCCAGAGCCCAGATCCAATACGGTTTGCCCGGTCTTGATGTCTGCGGCTTCGGTGGGGATCCCGCACCCCAGGCCCAGATCGGCCTCCTCCACATAGCCTTCTACCAGTTTATAAGACTCGCTGATATCGGAATAGGTGCTGGCTGCTGTTCTCTTGCCACAACAACTCGTATTTCCTTTTGCGATGTCTGCATATTGTTCTTTGACAAAGTGTTTAGTTTCCTTCGAATTCATATTTTATTTCCCTGCTATAAAATTCAACAACAGTTTGCTGCATACTCCCTGAGGCTAACCGGTGCTCGTGCTTCACAACAAAGCAGGCGTTGCATGATTTGCTTACGCTTTTTCAGATCCTTCAGCAGGATCCGGGTTTCACGGGTGGTCAGACTATGGAGATACCCCAGATTAGCCATTATCAGTGCAGAGGTTTCCGAATTCAAACTGTAGATCATCCAATTGGCGTCACGCTCTACCCTGAGCACGTCAAGTTCCTTCATATAGCGCAGCTGCTTGGACATCTTGATCGAATCCGCCTCAAGTATTTCTATCAAGTGGCAAACACATAACGGCCCATCCGCCAGGAGATTTACTATCCTCAAACGCTGGTAGTCACTCAGGCATTTATAGATATCACACAACTGCATATTCTAGTATTTACTATTTATAGTAACTACCATCAAGAGAAAATATATTCCATGATGCAGTCATGTGAACCGCACGAAGTAAAAATCACCCGCATGGCAATTCATGAGATTATTTTCACAAAGTGAGCTGTAGTTCAAAGTGGCAATTAATGCACAATAACAGTAATCCGGTAAATATCTGGCAAATAAGCTTTAGGGCAATTTACAATCCTTTCATAGTCTTTAATACTTAAAATTGTGAAGTGGTTAGTGATCAACAAGTTATCACGTATGCTTTTATCCAGTCCCTCTAGCCAGTGCGGATTCGTAGGTTTCTGCCTCGCATGCAGAAAAGTGAACCTTGTAATTTTTCTTAATCGCTTTTTTTTAGCTAGAACGCAAGCTGCTGCGTTTTAGTCGGATACCTTCTCGATTACGTCGAAAACTGATGGATCTTGCTGAATCACTTTTTGTAATACAGAGGACAGTTGCATGGTCTTGCGCAGCCTTACTCCTTGCTGGGTGCTCCTTGGTTCCAAATCCAGAAACACCTGCAACGGTTGATGCAATTTCAAATGTTTCGTCATACTCAAGCTATCGAGAGACCGCGACGGAAGCGCCCGCGCAGCAAGTTCGCTGGTGGCAGGGGATTGGAGACAGCGAACTGGATGCGCTGGTCACACGGCTGCTTACCGATAACCTCGATCTGCAGGAAGCCCGCGAACGGGTCGAACAGTTCAAGGAGAGGGCCGTGCAGGCTCGTTCCCTGCGTCTTCCGCAAGCCTCAGCGAATCTTGGGGCGTCGGACTCACGCAATACAGATCCGCTGGGCAATACTGGCTGGAATGACAGCTACTCGGCCGCAATCAACACTTCTTTTGATACCGATATATTTGGAGATTCGAGATCGGCTCATCGGGCGGCAAAGCTTTCGGCCGAAGCTTCACTCTTAAGCTATTTTTCCCTTGAGCAGCAGAGTATTGCCGCCCTCACCAGAAACTGGCTTGCAGCGGCAACCTTGAAGCGGAGGTTGGATTTGGCACATGAGATCGTTGAAAGCTTCCGCTCCACCTATGAATTGACGGCGGAACGCTACAGCGCAGGATCGGCAAGCACTTCGGCTTCAGATGTCTTGATTGCACGGCAAAATCTTGATTCGGCTCTGACCGAGATTCCAAATCTCGAAACCCAACTTGCAACGCAGTTGCTGAATATCGACCAGCAACTCGGCCTGATACCCGGGGCCACCGCCAAGTCTTTCAAAGGTGAGTTAAACGTAGTTAGTGGCTTGTCCGCACCGCTCGGGTTGCCGGCTGAGTTACTGACTGCCCGGCCGGATGTGGCAGCCGCTGAATTGTCTTACCGTGCCGCACTGCAGGATGTTGGATCGGCACGGGCCAGTCTTTTCCCGGGTCTTTCACTAACCGCTTCATTGAGCTTTCAAAATACTGATGTGTCCGACTTGTTCGATATCAACGATTACATAGCGAATCTTGCCGGTTCTCTGACTCAGCCAATTTTCCAGGGAGGTCGCCTGCGTTCGCAAGTGCGACTGGAACAATCACAGGCGCGTGAACTGGCCACGGCTTACGCACGCACTGCGCTCTCCGCACTTTCTGAAGTGGAAACTGCGCTCGCCCAGCAAGCCGGCAGCCTGCGGGAACTCGACCGATTGACCGATGCCCTGAACTCTGCCATAGATGCAAACGAAATTGCACAGAGCCGATATCGCCAAGGCCTGCTTCCATTGCTCTCTGTGCTGGAAACTCAGCGCGGTTTGAACAATGCCCGCCAGAACATCATCCTTGCCGAACAAAGGCTGCAGGACGCCCGCATCGCCTTGCATCTCAGTTTAGGGGGCGGCTGGTTTGACTCTGAAACAGAACCTCAGGAAAGCGCTCCAGAGCAACCTCCGGAAGCGGAAAACACACCTAACCGATGATTGTATCACCCCGTCTCAAAGGAATCCTTCAAGTCATTCTCATTTTTGTGGTTCTCATTCTGGGGATTGCGGCCAATTTCCTTCTCTCCCGCTCCGGGTCCGGTCCGGGAAGAGTAGCAACCGGACCGGATGCCGTACTCGTTGCGGTGATCCAACCGGGGACGACCGAAACCACTGTACAAATACGGGAGAACGGCGTTGTGCAGTCTCGCAATACCATTGGTCTTACTCCACAGGTAAGCGGTCAGGTCGTGGAGGTTTCCAGGAACCTTGTTTCGGGGGGTGTTTTTTCTGCCGGTGAGGTGTTATTCCGTCTCGATCCGGAGGACTATAAAGCTAACGTTGACCAGGCCCGTGCCGATGTCTCATCCGCCCGCGCTAATCTCATGGTTGAGCGTGCTGAAGCGGATATTGCTACGCGCGAATGGGACCTTGTTTATCCGAATCAGCCCATTCCAGATCTGGTTGCACGTAAACCGCAAATTTCCCAAGCGGAAGCCGCCCTTGAATCCGCCCTGGCTCGCTTACGCACAGCCGAACTCAACCTAGAGCGGGTTGCCTTCACGCTGCCATTTGCAGGACGAATGGTACAGACATCTGTCGAGTTAGGCCAGCGTTTGAGCGCAAACCAAACTTATGGCCAGGCCTATTCGCTGGAGAGCGTGGAGGTCTCTGTCTCCCTTAATCCGGAACTGCTCAGTCTCATGGAACCGCTGGCGGGACGACGTGCCGTGGTCCGCCTGCCGGGTACACGCCAGACACAGGAATACACTGCTTTTGTCAGTCGTGTTGAAGCAGAACTGGATCAGGCCACGCGCCTTGGCCGGGTTATTCTTCGATTTGACGAACCCAACAGCCTTATCCCAGGGGCTTTTGTCACCGTCGAAATTTTTGGACCGACAGTTGAAAACGCTTTTCTCATTCCTGAGCAGGCTATGTCGGAAGCCCGCTACGTCTGGATTGTCAAGGCTGGTCGCCTCGCAAGTCAATCCCTTGAGTTTCTCAGTCTGCCTGAATCCGATAATCTGATTGTTGCCCCTTTTGATACCGGAGAAGGCATCGTGATTTCACCTCTCGTCGATCCGACCGAATCTATGCCGGTTCGTGTTGTCCAAGCGGAGAATAATCGATGAAAGTGGGCACTGACGCACAGGGCGGTGGTATCATCGGTTGGTTTGCGAAAAATTCGATCGCAGCCAATGTCCTGATGGTGGCGCTCATTGTCGGCGGTTTGCTGACACTGTCACGCACTAATTCGGACCTCTTTCCGGATATTGATCCGCGTACGATCACCGTCACTGTGAGGTATCCGGGAGCGACACCGGAGGAAATTGAAAGCAGTATTACACGACGGGCTGAGGAAGCGATTCTCGGGCTCAAGGGAATTGACCGGGTAAGGTCGAAAGCAATCGAAGGTTCTGGCACGGTGACAATTGAACTGAGTGACTTTGCGGACGCGCAATCGGTTGCCAACGAAGTACAATCCGCGCTTGATTCGCTGGCTGATTTTCCGCCAAATGAAGCGGATGAAGCCGAGGTCTCAGTCACTTCAATCGTCTCCAATGTAGTTCGCCTCGTGGTCACGGGTGACGTTGGTGAATTGACCTTGCGACGCGCCGCAGAAAGCCTTGAGCGAGATTTACTCATACTCGACGATGTCAGCTCAGTGACCCTGCAGGGAGCCCGGAAATATGAAATATCGATTGAGATTTCCCGTGCCACGTTGAGCCAGTATAATCTGTCATTTGAGCAGGTTGCGAAAGCAGTCCGTGCCGGATCGGTGAATCTGTCAGGAGGAACGCTGAGAACATCGGCGGGGAACATCCTGCTGCGAACAGACGAAGAAGTACGAATGGCAAATGACTTCGAACGTATTGTTCTTCTTAAGGACTTTGAAGGCAGGAGGGTGCTGCTCGGTGATGTTGCCGAGATATATGACGGATTTGAAGAGGCTCCCCTGGTGAACACTTACAATGGAAATCCTGCGGTTTTCCTGCAGGTGGCAAGGAGTGAAAACGAGGACTCGATTACGGTAGCCCGGGCCGTTCGGGATTTTCTGGTCGATTATGATCCTCCAGCAGGCATCAGCGTCCTGCTGGTCAATGACCAGACAGAGGTCATCGAGGACCGGATCAACCTGCTGGTCCGTAATGCTATCATGGGGTTGGCGCTTGTATTCATGTTCCTGGCGCTGACTCTCGATCTGCGCCTTGCATTTTGGACCTGTGTAGGCATTCCCATCGCGTTCTTTGGCGGATTCATTCTCTTCGGACAATTCACCACCATCAACATGACGATGCTGCTGGGTTTAATTATGGTGCTTGGGTTGGTCGTTGATGATGCCATCGTCGTCGGGGAAAACATCTACGATGAACAGGAGAAAGGCGACCCGGGTATCGTTTCTGCTATCAAAGGAGCGGTCAAGGTAGCCGCACCGGTTGTCATTGGAGTCATGACAACTTGCGCGGTTTTTGCGCCCTTACTCCTGACCAGTGGTATGCTGGGACAGCTCTTGCGACCGGTCCCGATCGTGGCCATATCCGTATTGGTTGTGTCACTGCTGGAAGTCTTCTTCATCCTGCCTTCTCACATGGCTCATGGTGGTGACTGGTCTGTCGGACTAATGAAAAGGCTGAAGGAAGGTGTGCGTGATTTTCTCTTCTTCATTCGCGACCACTACGTGCTGCCTGTTGTGAAGTGGAGCCTGCAAATGCCATACCTCGTCATTGCCGTGTGTCTGTCCACTTTCATTGCCACCTTGGGTCTGATTACCGGCGGCCATGTACGGTTTGTTTTCTTCCCGGTTGTGGAAGGCGAAGAAATTAAGGTCACTTTGGAAATGCCCCAGGGAACCTCGTTTGAACAAACAGAAAAAACTATGAACAAAGTGATGGAGAGTGCTCGCCGTGCGGTAGAGGGAATAGAACCATCACCATTTCGGAGTTCGTCAATCACCGTTGGGGGAGAGTTGCTGGCCGGATTTGGAGTGGATGGTACCCGGGTGAGTTCGGAACTAGCCACTGCCACGCTCGAATTGACGCCTGCGGGAGAGCGGGATCTTACATCCGCTGAAATTGAGCGGATGTGGCGCGAAGCCATGGGTGAACTTCCCGGAGTCCTCCGTGTGACTTTTGTCTCCGAGGGATTGAGCGGGGGATCTGATATCAGTTACAACCTCTCGCATCCGAACGACGATGTTCTCTTTGGGGCAGTCAAAGAGCTGAAGAAGGGTCTGGAACTGATCGAAGGAGTTGAAGAGGTGGAAAGCAGCAATGAACAAGGTAGCCGACAGCTGCAATTCTCCCTCACCCCCGCAGGAATTGCCTCGGGTCTCACCGTCACCGACCTCGCCAACCAGGTGCGTCAATCGTTTTACGGGGAGGAAGTGCAACGGATACAACGAGGGAGCGAAGAAGTACGGGTGATGGTACGACTGCCCCAAAGCGAAAGGAGCAGTCTGGCCGACCTGGTTCAGTTGAAGATCTCGCTGCCAAACGGGGATGAAGCGGACCTTCGCACCGTTGCTCAGGTAAGGGAGACCCGGAGTTTGGCCTCGATTGACCGTATTGACGGCAGGCGCATTGTGAGCGTTTCTGCTGACGTTGACGAGGAACTGACCACACCGAATGCGGTTTCAGCGGTCCTCAAGGCGGACATCATACCACCACTCGTCAGCAACCACCCCGGCCTTGTTCTTATGGAAGAAGGACAATCCCGCGAACAGGCTGAAGACATGGCTGTCCTGGCAACCAATCTAATGATCGGGATAATGATTATGTATATTCTGCTCTCCAGTCAGCTGCGTTCCTATCTTCAGCCGCTGATCATCATGTTTGCCATTCCTTTCGGCGCTGTGGGTGCGGTTATTGGGCATCTTTTGCTCGGTTATGAGCTCACTTTTCTTTCGATCTTTGGCATGGTTGCACTCGCAGGGGTGGTTGTTAATGATTCCGTGGGCTTGATCGATTACTATAATTCTCAAAAAGATACGGAGGGAATCACTGCCCGTGAGGCCATTATTGCGGCAGTACAGCGACGCTTCCGTCCAATCATCCTGACCA
>CAYQCG010000097.1:0-6946 GCA_964415925.1 uncultured Puniceicoccaceae bacterium
GCTCTCACTGCACCCCAAAGCTGTTCGTAGACGTCCTGTGGGAACTGCTGTTTAGTACGGTCCTTGATCAGCTTTTGATAACGCTTGATGAGTTCTTTCAGGTTCTCCGCAGTGAGATCCATGTCATTGGCTACCTTGATCTGCTTCTTCAGGCCGTCGAGTATTTCATCGAATGGTTCATGCTCATTTTCGTGTCGTGGCTGGACTCCCATGACCACATCACCATACATCTGGATAAAACGACGGTAACAATCATAAGCAAAACGCTCATTACCGGTTTTCTTGGCCAAGCCAACAACCGTCTTGTCGTTCAGACCGAGGTTCAGGATTGTGTCCATCATGCCAGGCATGGATTCCCGGGCACCCGAACGGACAGAGAACAGCAGGGGGTCTTTGGCATCCCCGAATTTCTGGCCCTGCTGGCTTTCAACTTCTGCCACTGCGTCCTTGACCTGCTTGTCGAGCACATCCGGATAGGTCAGTTTGTTTTCGTAATAGTAAGTGCAGACATCTGTCGTTATCGTGAAGCCGGGTGGCACCGGTAACCCGATCCGCGCCATTTCTGCAAGGTTTGCACCCTTGCCTCCGAGGAGGGCTTTTTGTTTGCCGTCGCCGTCCGTACGCTTGCCAAAGGCATAAATGTAGCGCTTGTTGGACTTGGCAGATGATTTCTTTTTGGAGGTTTTCTTTTTCGAGACTTTCTTTGCCATTGCTTATTGTATTGCAGTTAGCCCTGATTCATAGGGGAAAGATTTCATTGACAGATACGCTTCTGAAAGTTGTGGAAGCTAAACATTCGATCCAGACTGTCAACGGAAACAAAGGGCTTTAAGGTATATTCTGCAAAGATTAATCGAGCAACTTTACGTATCTGAAAAAATAAATTGCCCGCCTTGTTTCCGGAAAAGAAGATGACCCTTTATAAATAAAATGAGTAACGAGGAAGAACTGCACGATCCCATACCAGATCCGTCAGCACCGGAACCGGATAAAAAGTCCGGTAAAAAGCGCAATACGGAAGAGATGACTTTTCTGGATCATCTCGAAGATCTGCGCTGGACGATAGTCCGGGCATTTGCGGCACTCATCATCATGCTCGTCCTGGTGTCCGCCTTTTTCTTTGAAATCCGCGGTTGGCTGGAATGGCCTTTACGTTTTGCCGTAGGGGAAGATTACCAGGATCTTTTGATCCTTTCCACCCGTTCGGTGTTTGATGTGATTTCGGTCATATTCTATATCACTATATTTGGGTCGCTTATTCTCGCAGGCCCATTCTGGCTGTATTTTGGTGCCAAATTTGTCGCTCCCGGGTTAACTGAAAAAGAACTGAAGATACTGCGTCCCGGTTGTGCGGCAGCTTTTATCCTCTTCCTCGTCGGTTGTGCTTTCAGCTTTTTTCTCCTGTCTCCCATTACCTTCAAGTTCATTGTCTTCATGAACGTGACCATGAATTACGACATGGTCTGGAGCCCTACCAGTTATTACGGGACTCTTGTCTGGATGGTTCTGGGGGTGGGCCTTTCCTTTGAGTTTCCGCTCGTGATTGTACTTTTGAGCTACCTCGGAATTATTACTACGGAGATGTTGCGTAACCATCGCCGTCACGCCCTGGTTGGTTTCCTTTGTCTCACTGCGCTGGTTACGCCATCTATCGATCCCGTAACCTTCGTTGTCATGGCGATTCCCATGTATGGGCTGTATGAGGCATCGATATTAGTTTCCGCCCGCATGGAAAGAAAGCGGGAACGTGACCTCGAGGAGTTTGAGGCAGAAGAGGATTACGCCGATGATTAAGACGATGATTTACTGCCAGCGCCACACGCTGTAATCACCGTAGGACTTCAACTCAATGCGTGTAGGTTGCAGGTCGATTTTATCGCGGACACCCGGCACGGATTTGTCGATCATGACCTGCCCGACAGGTGAGGCTGCACAAAGCCGTGAGGCGAGATTGATTGGCCGGCCAATATAGTCATTGGCCGAGCAAATTTTACTCGCCAGCCCGAATGCCAGGCCACAGCCAATTCCTTCCGGTGCTCCATGGCTGAAATGGGGACCCTGTAAAACACTTAGCCAACGCCTTCCTAGTCCGGTCAACGCTTCAAGGCATACATCGATGGCGACTTCACGATCTTGCGGGTTGGTCCTCCAGATACTGAGCACACCATCACCCAGATATTTCATCATATCGGGTGGATACTTGGTAAAAGAGCGCTCGATCATCCGGTAAAAGGACGTCATCAGGCCGCAGGCATAGGGCGACTCGATAGTCGGTTCCTCACAGAAGAGGGTAAACTGCCTCAAATCGACCGCGGCAACCAGCACTTCACATGGATGTCCGAATTCGGCTTCAGGTTCAGAGAAGACATCCTGCAGCGAGTAGTTTGCGTAAAGCAATTCCTCGAACTTGTAGAGCGACAATTTGGTATCATGGTCCCCGTAGTAAAACAGCCCTGATTCCCCGGCCCCATTGCTGGCAGGTAAATACACAAGCCGGGTGCCGCCTGTTTCGCCAAGGAAGGTTTGCGCCTTTTCCCGGTAAAAGCGGCAGGTATACTTGCGTGGAATGTCGTTTGTCTTCGATAGGTGCTCTAGAACATCCGCTACATTCGTCATACGATGGATGATCGTGTCTTCGTATCCCTCGATGGAGAAAACCACGATAGGATATTGTGGATGAACCCTTTGAAAGTGGGAACAAACATCCCACAGGTCCCTGAAGTTAAGATCTGCAATCGGGTAATGCCGCCTGAGGAGAGTTGCCAACACGTCGATTGTAAAAATCGACCTCCCAATGACACGATTAAGCCTATTTAAATATAAACTTTACCGTTTGCGCCGCCGGGTATCAATCAGCACTGCAGTAAACATGTGATAAGCCACGAAAAAGACTCCGGTCAGGCAGCTAGAAGTGTAGGCGGAAAGGAGCCACACAGTTAGAGGATCCTGTGAAGGGACGAATGGCCGGATCAGGAAGGTAAAGGAAATGAAAAACAGTCCGGTTAAGGCTATTCCGATGGCAAGTGTCTTGGGACTGAACAGTTTTGGATAGGATTCCTCCATGTATGTTCAAGAAAACACAGTTTGTTTGCTTGTCCATCCGAAAGTAGCGCTACTGACATTACAAAATTTACACTTTATTTGAATTATTGTCAGGAAGAGCATAATCCTACGACTAACATCGGAGTAATAGTCTAATGAAAGCTACGCATTTTGTATTCTTACTAACATTTATATTCTTTGGATCGAGCTTGTGGGCTTTCCGGCCTATCAGCGTATCCGGACCTGAGAATGTGGCTATTGACGGATACGATGTTGTTGCCTACCATACCCGGAAGCAGGCGGTTAAAGGATCAGCGTTTCACGTCGTAGAATGGGAGGGTGCAAAGTGGCATTTCAGCAGCAAAACCCATCTGCGTATGTTTCGTCAGGATCCGGAAAAGTTTGCGCCTGTCTTTGGGGGGTTTTGCACCGTCGGACTTTCACATGGGCCGACTTTGTATCAGGGTGATCCTGAAGCATTTGTTTTATATGAGGGTAAACTGTACCTTGCTTCCAGCTCCGAGCAGGCAATCGAACTTGCCAAGGATCCTGAAGCCTACATTGAGGAAGCCACTGAATCGTATGACGCCAAGGTAGCCGAGTCTGAATCCGCTGAAAAAACTGACTCTTCCGGGGACTCATCCGATTCCGGTAAGGAAGCCAGTGCCTAGCTTTTCGTTTTGCGCCGTTCGTCCGCAAACAAGACCTGCTGGGCAAGTCCGGCGTGGGGTCCGAAATGTAGCCGGCCAAATGCTGCCAGTTGCTCGGGCTTCCAGTTATTCAGGCCATAATGTTTCCCCAATGCTCTGGTTACCCAAGTGTCTACTGGAAAGGCTTCCAGTCGCCCAGCACCAAACAGCAAAACACAGTCTGCGATCTTCCCGCCAACGCCCGGTAATTTCATTATTTGCTCCCGTGCATCACCGAATTTTAGCGTTGAGAGGCCATTTAGATGGTTCGGGTTTTCTGACAGAAATTGAGCTGTAGCTTTGATATATTTTGCACGATAGCCCAGTTTGCAGGCCCTAAGTTCGCGCTCAGGAACTTCTGACAGTGTTTTCCACGTAGGCAATGCCTTGCGTTTGTCATATACTTCATGACCGAAACGGTCTGCGGTTAATTCGCACATCTGCTTTATCTGGACAATCTGCTTGGTCGAACTGCAGAGGAAACAGAAGAGTGTCTCCTCCAGGGGTTGCCTGAGGATCCGCATGCCCGGCCAGGCGCGCAGTGCCGTTGACAGGACCGGATCACTTCTCCACGGAAGGGCGTCCAGAATTCCAGTCCAGTCCACATCCATGGCGAGATATTTGGGCAACGCCAATTCCACGCGGTCCGCCAGTTTACGTGGCGCGCACCATTCCAAACGGTTTGCCGCGTCCAGTCGCAGTCGCGTGACATGCTCCATCCAGAAGCCTTCCCAGACACCCGTTTCGATTTCATGCCAGCGGAAGACCTGGCCACCGTCGAGAATTTCCGCCAGGACGCGGGGACTGATTTCCGGTGAGCCTTTCAAAGGCTCCCAAGGGATCCAGTTCAGCGCATCTCCCACAGGAAGCTCTTAAATTCAGCCAATGTTTGGCCGTTGGGGTCTGAGATGGTCACTTTCCACGCCAGCGGATACTCGTTTTCCCCGCTCCAGTCTTCACCGGTCAAACCCAGCCAGATTCGGCGGGTATCCTGTGGAGTCCCCCCAAGGGCAAATGTGTAAGTCTCCATTTCACGGGACTCGCTCGTGAAGATCAGGAGCTCAGCCTTACTTCCGGCAGGAAGCGTTTCGATGTTTTCATCCAGCCAGAGAAGAATATACAGGCCGACACGCTCCTCCGGATAAGTGCGGATAATCAGCCGGCTAGTCGAAACTTCATCACCGTGAAAAAACTCCGGTAGTCGTGTGAACTCCCTTTCATCGTAGAAACGCACGCTGGCATTCTTGATTTCAATGCCAGCCAAAGGTGGCCACAGGGTCAGCAGTAACCCTGCAATGGGGATTCCAAGTTTCACGCCTTTAACCTGCACGGTTCGAGATGAACCGTCAACGTCCGGTTATTTCCTGGCCGCGCGTGCCTTGCGTTTGGCCTCGGCCGTTTCGCGGTCTCGCAATTTCTTGCGCTCCAGATAACGCTTACGCCGTGCTCGCTTCTCTACTTTGTTGAGTTGTTGTCCCATTGTTTGTAAATGGGAGAGTAGAAGTGATAATTACGCCATGAGTCAAGCGGGAAGGTTGCAGTGACACGGCCACCCATGCGCCCCTGCTGTTTGTCTGGTTCACGCCAGTGGCGCGTGTGCTATAATTTACAGGATGGTCAATACTTGCTCCATTCATGCCCTATAAGTCGGATAATTCATGCCCAACATAATGCATTTATAATACCACGCGCTGAGCCCTTAACAATTTAGTGGAATATTTACCACTCGGCTCCCTTGATCCGGAGAATGTCATAGGAGGATTCCGGCAGTTCGTTGAGGAAGCGCGAGGGTTCCAGGCGGTGAACGGAGCCACCTTGCTGGGAGAGCAGGGGATAGGTCAGGTAGAGTTCGTCCTGTGCCCGGGTGACAGCCACATAGAACAGGCGGCGCTCTTCTTCCACATCACCCGCATCGATACTGCGACGCAGGGGCAGGAGCCCGTCCGCCAGCCCGATGACAATCACCACCGGATATTCCAGGCCTTTGGCCTGGTGGATAGTTGTCAGGCGTAGTGCATCTTCCGCCGTAGGGTCAACATTCCGGTCGCTTGTTTCCGAATTGAGCAGGACGAGTTGGGCCAGTAGTTCGCTCATATCGTCAAAGCGGCTGGCAAATCCGACCAGGCTTTCCAAGTCTTCCAGGCGGCTTTGGTAGTTGGCATAGGTTGCCGGCAGGTAATCACTGTACCAGCCCTCGATGGCGATCCTGACAACTTACTCCGGTGCTTTCCCTTCGCATGTCGCAGTATCGATATCCTGCAGGGTTTCGGCCAGGGCCTCCCAGTCAGGTTGCGCATCCTTCGGGAATTTCTTCATGATCACTTCACTGGTCAGCACATCGAACGGCCGCACTTCGGTTTTTCCGGCAAAAAGCCCCTCATCGGCTACCGGCGCCTTCTTTTCGGTTTCCTTCAGGATAGCATTGTAGATTTTAACCGCCGTTTTCGGACCGACTTTATCGAGCAGGCAGGCAAAGCGCGCAAAGGCTGCACTGTCCCGCGGGTTGGCCACGAAGCGCAGCTGAGCGACGAGATCACGGATATGTGCCTGTTCAAAGAATTTCACTCCGCTTGTGATGACAAACGGTATGTCTGCTTTGGAAAGCTCGATCTGCAGGTCCAGAGCCTGGTAATGTGCCCGGTAAAGGATCGCTATATCCGATAAACGGACTCCCTCGTCCCAGAGTCCGTGCACCCGGCTGAGGATGAAACGGGCCTGTGCGTTGGTGTCCATTAGTGGGACGATGCAGGGTTTTTGCCTTCCTTCGCGCACGCTGCGCAGGTTTTTTTCGTAGGCGGTGTCCACCACCTGGCCACTGAGTATCCCGTTTGCCATGTCGAGAATCTGTGGTGTCGAACGGTAATTGGTCTCAATCTTGTAAATCTGCGTACCGGGATGCCTTTCCGGAAATGCTGCGATGTTGTCGAAGTTAGCCCCCCTCCAGGTATAGATGCACTGCGCGTCATCGCCCACCGCCATGATATTGTGGTGCGAAGCAATCGTATCGATGATCTCCGATTGTAGCAGGTTGGTGTCCTGGAACTCATCCACCATGACATGCCGGAAGCGCTTCTGGTATTTTTGCGCGATTTCCGGTTCTTCCTGTAACAGCTTCAGCCAGAGTTCCAGCAAGTCATCGTAGTCACAGACCTGCCGTTCGCGTTTCTTTTGTTCGTAGACCTTGGCGAAACTCTTCACCCTTTCCGTCAGGTTAT
>CAYQCG010000098.1:0-6870 GCA_964415925.1 uncultured Puniceicoccaceae bacterium
CCTGAAAGGAGAACTCCTTGCGGCAGGGAAGGGTCGCAAGCTGAAAACGGTCTGGCTAATTGCCTGTGTGTGACTGCTATTGTTAGCACGAATATTCTATTACACACCAAGTGACGACATAATGTGGTTTGAGTATATGTGGTTTGCAGGGATACTACTGCTGGTTTACTCGACTTATCTGAGTGTGCGATCCGGTCTGGGATATGTGAGAAGTTACTGGCCGATTCTGAAAGGATATACCACAGTTTCTGAATGAGTATACTGCATCATAGCTTTCCCTGGGCGCAGGGATTACCGAGCAACTGGGTCATCCAGTTTGCGACTGTAGGCAAACTGGGATATGTCAGTAAAGCGCCCGGGACGATTGGCTCCGCGCTGGGCATGATCTGGTTTCTGGTGTTCTTTTTTCCGACGAGTATCTTTGGCTATGTAATCCTGCTCGGGGTCAGTCTCTATTTTGCGATGGGATTGTGCCAGGAAGCCGAGAACAGGCTTTTTCAACGAGACCCGGGGGAGATTATCCTGGATGAATTTGTAGCGATGCCCGTATGTTTTCTCGGGCTTCAATTTTACTGGAGCAACTGGACCCTTTTCTGGATATCAGTGGGGCTCGGTTTCGTATACTTCCGGTTCTTTGATATCGCCAAGCCATTGGGGATTCGGAGGCTGCAGGAACTGCCCGGAGGTTTTGGAGTGGTTCTGGATGACGTAGCGGCAGCGTTGGCGACGAACCTGTCCCTGCAGGCCACCTACTGGCTGGCTGTGTCTGCGGGTATTCTCTAGATATTTCTTGCGAGGTATTGCAGGGCGGCGATGTAACCGTGCAGGCCAAGACCGGAAATGACTCCGATACAAGCCCCAGCCGTGTAGGAGTGATGGCGAAAAGGCTCACGTTTGTAGACATTGCTGATGTGAACTTCTATGGCGGGCAATTCACAGGAGATAATGGCATCGCGTAAAGCTACGCTGGTATGAGTCAGTCCGGCCGGATTGATGACCAATGAATCGATACCGGCTTCGGAAGCACCTGAAATCCGGTCAATCAGCTCACCTTCGTGATTTGACTGAAAAAAAGCGACTTCAACCTGCAGAGTTTCAGCGGCCCGGATCAGGGTAGTCTCGAGGTCGGCGAGGGATTCCTTGCCATAGATTTCGGGTTCCCTCTGACCCAGACGGTCAAGGTTTGGACCGTTAAGGACAAGAATAGATTTCATTTCAGAGCGGATTTTCGCTGGGAATTGCTACACAGGGCAACTGGAATTTTTCAGCAACTTCACGGGCGAGGGCATCGACTGCGAAAACTTCAGTAGCGGTGTGACCGCAGAGGAAGAGATTCAGGCCGATTTCCTGGGCAAGGACAAAGTGATGTTGTTTAGCTTCACCAGTGATGAGGGTATCGATTCCATATTTTTCAATCTCGTCGATCAGACTGCCGCCACTGCCGGTCAGGATGCCGATTGATGAAGGGATTTCGGGGCCTTGTTCAATCGCAACGACGGAACTGAAGGATGCTTCGATCATTGACCTAAGAGTTTTCAAGTCACCTACGGGTGAAACTTTGACTCCAATCGTCTCCCCCTGGAATTCACAGAAACCATCGATGACCTCGAAGCCTAGTTCTCTGGCGAGAAGTGCAGCATTACCGATCTCGGGATGGCCGTCCAGCGGCAGGTGGCTACTGTAAAGGGCGAGATTATTATCGAGAAGAGTTTTCAGTTTTTTGTAATGCCTTCGGGTGTAGGGGATGTGCTGATTCCAAAAGAGTCCATGATGGACGATGAGAAAGTCGGCTTTTCTTTGAACAGCCCGCTCAATGGTTTCCAGACTGGCATCGACACTTGAAGCGACTTTGGAAACCATGCCGTTATTTTCAACTTGCAGGCCGTTAAAGGCCTGCGGGAAATCGGGGAATTCAATTCTGCGTGTCCGCTGGTCACAGAAGGCAACAAGATCATTGAGCGAAACCATACATCGATATGAAAGCGGCAGGGAATTTGCATCAACGTCAAAATTCATTGCAGGACGTGTCTGTAAGTGCTTGTCTGATGGTTTTTCATGATAACTGTAAGCGCTACCATCTTTGATATGGACGGAACGATGCTTGATACCGAGCGTCTGGCTTTTGAGGCTTGGCGAAAGGGGGCATTACGCTTTGGGCTGGACTTCACGCACGAAGATAACAACCGGATTGTGGGCCGTTCGAATCACGAATCACGTCGAATCATCGAGGAACACTACGGCCATAAATTGCCGGTGGATGACTTCATGGCGGAAACGGAGAAACACTACCTGGAGTCACTGCACCGGGAAATACCGGTAAAAGACGGCTTGATCGAATTTCTTGACGAGTTAAAGGCTAAAGGAGTGCCGACTGGTGTGGCTACTTCAACGCGCCATGAACTGGCAGACCTGAAACTCAGCAACGCTGGACTGAAGGGATACTTCAAAACGGTCGTAACAGGTGACCAGGTTAAAATTGGCAAACCCGGACCTGACATTTACCTGCTGGCAGCAAAAAAGCTCGGTTTTACGGCGAGCGAATGCATTGCGATTGAGGATTCAAGTATTGGCCTTACTTCAGCATTCACTGCAGGCACAAGGGCGGTGCTGGTTCCTGATTTATCGCCGGTCGATGAGGCAATCAAAGACAAAGCATACCGGGTGTTTGACAATCTGAACGGAGTCAGGAGCTGGCTTTTTTCAGAAGAGGTGACATTTAAGTGCTAGACAGCACTCAAGCGGCATGCGTAGGCCGAGAAGCCGGCTCCGAAGGCGGTCATCCATAGCTCTTTATGGTGCCCGTTGTTTTCGAGACATCTCTCCAGAGAGAACAGGACTGAGGGGCTGCTGAGATTACCGTAGGCACTCAAAACGTCTGTGCTTTCCTTCAGGTCAGAATCGGGAAGGTTGCTTCTGACTGCTTCGATAACATCCCTTCCACCGGTATGCGAGATGACACGCTCGATGGCAGGTTCCCCGGCAGACTTGTATAATTGCTCAACAGCTTTGGCAGCTTTTTCCGGAACGGCTTTGGTCAATTGGTTGCGTAATTTTCCATCCTTGTTCACGAAGCGGAGGATTTCGCGTTCCCGAGGTTGATGGAGCTGTTGAAAAGAATGCGCTCTCCAGATTGCTCCGTTCAAGCCTTTACCGGTCCAGATGCTTGCGGAGGCTCCATCACCGAACAAACAGGCGCTGATAATGACTCCGGGATTATCGTCCATGTAGAAAGCGGCAGAGCAGATTTCGACCGCAATGACTGCAGCTTTGCAATCAGGATAAGCCTTGAGGAAATTACTGGCACTTTGCAGGGTAGGGATGGCGGCACCACAGCCAAGGCCAACAATATCCTGCAAGTAGGCATCCGACCGCATGCCGGTTTTTTCAGCAACGTGACTGGTAATCCCCGGACAAATATAACCCGTGCAGGTACAAACGAACAGTGCGTCGATATCGTCCGGAAGGAGATGAGCTTTTTCGAGGGCTTCTTTCAGAGCCATTTGAGCGAGTGCCGGAGCCTCGATCTCAAAAGCATGATTAAGCGACTCGGCATCGAGGTCAAAAAGTTGCGGAATCTGGCTGAGAGCAAAATGCCTTTTGGCTATGCCGTTTTCGCCAAGAATAACCCGTTTTACGAGGTCGACGGAACGGCTTCGCAGTCTTTTAGCAGATTCCGAATCCCGGAAGGCATTCCAAAGTTCATTTTGAGTAAAACTGGTCTCGGGGACTTTATTGGCGAGGGATTGCAGATACATCTTAATGCATTAAGCGATACATGAGTTGAAAGGGCAGGAGGTTCACTTGTGCCATTTTCTTCAGAAGTTGCTGTCCAAGAGAATGCCGGACAAATGGATGTATCGCACGGGAAACAGTGAGCCTTTTAATGAAGCGTTTCTTCAGCTCACTTCTGATTTGTTTTCTGGCGTTCTCCCAGCTTTTTCTTTCAAGGGCAAAAGCAAGCAGGTGAGGGAGTGCGGTTTCGGCGGATTCTAGGGCCAACGTCATTCCGTTACCGGTAAATGGTGGAATCAGTGCAAAGCCATCTCCAAGATACAATTTATGGGAATGAGGTTGCTTTGAACTGAAATTCAAAGCGCTGACTCCACAAACGCTGTCAGGATCCATTTCCGCATTCTTGACGCGTTGATGAAGATTTTCCAAGCCATTGTGCTTCATGTATTCCAGTATGAGGTCCTGAGGTGGTAAGTTCATTCCGGACTTTCTTTGAAAAAGACCACAAAGATTGAACCGGTTACCGTCTACGGGAGAAATGCCCATATAACCCTGATTCCCCAAATGCAGTTCAAGGTCCGCATTGGTCTGGATACCAATGACGTGACATTTCAGACCAATCCATGGACTCTGCGGGCTGGGGATGCGACCTGCAGACCAAATGGAACCGGCCTTGTCTTTATTCTGGTTACGGGGCATTCGGGTGTGTGTTTTAAGGATTCCACCGGAGTTCTGGAATTCCTGAGATAATCTATCGTCGAGTGTGTAGCGGGAAATTGCGAGAGCGGGAGAAGGCAGCGAGGCGGAATAAACGGGACGGTTGTTTCTGAACCACAGGGTATTTCTGAGTTTTTCAGCATCTTCCAGCAGATTATCCAAACCCAAAGTTGAAAGGGTAGACTGGCGAATCCCCGCCATGAACTCACCGCATACTTTGTGACGGGGGTAAGAGCCTGCTTCGAAAAGAGTCACCGGTATGCCTGAACGACGGAGAGCTATACCCAGTGAAAGGCCGGCAATTCCTCCACCGATAATTTCGAGCTTATTCATTTTCTGTTGGCGCTGAGGCGGTAAGCCCCAAAAAAAGTGGTGTTCTCCGTGATTGACCAACTATCCTCATCAAGACCCAGAATATGTGGAAGTTCACCCGGTAGAAAGCCGCCCCTGATGCTGACGGCGGCATCATGAAGTGTCAGTTTTCCCATTCCAATGAGAGGGCTAAAACGTATTTGCCAGAGGTGGAGCGGGTTACGACGAGGCTCTACGCAGACAATGCGTTTGGCATGCTGAAGCAGAAGAGGCCCCAATTTTTCAAGAAGTTGTGTTTGGAACTGATGGAGAATTAAATTACAAAGAACGATTGAATAACCTGAAAAGTCCTGGATATTTTCGAGTGGGGATTGAATCCATGTTGCAACCGCAGGCCAGGTTGATGCTCGAGGAATTACATCAAGCCCAGTATAATTCTGTGGCTGAAGGGCCGGAATTCTCTGCAAGAGAAAGTTTGCCAGTTCTCCCCTGCCAGCCCCGATTTCCAGGATTCGGTCTCTGCTGTCGCAATCCCTGAGATTAGAGAGGTGCCAGGAAAAGGCGCGCATCAGTGCATTCAGCCGTCGTAACTCCCTTCGGTTGCGGAGCGCCAGCGGGTGTTCGGGCGGTAATGCGTCTAATAATTCGGGTTGGACAGTGCGGATCAAGTTACTGGATGTTAATTAATTAGTTATGAATCAGAGTAATGCTGAACCAAGGTATTTCAAATTTATCATTGCCGTGTAGCGGTTGAAATGGGAATAATAAAACCGGAACGTTTGGGGGACAAACACGGTATAATGTAGTAATACAGTGGATAACAATTATGCGTAACAACATAGAGGAAGCGAAGAATTTATCCGGTTCGTTACTTGCAGCACATCCCGGTATGATGGATCCAAATTTTCGCCGTGCAGTCATCTTACTGTCAGCACATTCCGGCGATGATGGCGCATTGGGAGTAGTCATCAATCGTCCTCTTGGTAAAGAACTGGCAGACTTCAAGACAGATTTCAGGGAGACACCACTCGGTGGTATACCCCTTTATTACGGAGGACCAGTGGGTTTCAGCCAAGATGAAGAGGGTTCGTCCGAAATCATACTGGCAGGCTGGAAGTGGAACCTCGATGAGAGCTCATTCCAGATTTACTTTGGTATCGCGCCTGATAAGGCAGAATCGCTGATGTTGGAGGATCCGGAAGTAGAAATCCGCGGATTCATTGGTTATTCCGGCTGGAGCAGCGGCCAGCTTGAGGGCGAACTAGCCCAAAATGCGTGGGTCGTCAGTCCGTTATGGGGCGGAATGATCAAGGATGAAAACGACAAGATACTGTGGCGTCAGATCATCCATCGGGTGAAACCGGAGCTTTCCTTACTGGCGGATGCGCCGGATGACCCTTCATTGAACTGATAAAAATGAGTGGAGAAAGCCATTGACAGTCAGTCTTGGTGTTGTTTGTTTGTCCGCTTTATCAAATTTCGGCCATGAAAGTCGTATCCTCACTAAAAACCCTCAAGTCACGTCACCCGGATTGTCAGATTGTCCGTCGGAAAGGGCGTGTCTACGTGATCTGCAAATCGAACCCACGTTTCAAAGCACGTCAGGGATAACCTTTTATTGACCGTGAAATCCGAGACCCATCCAACATTGAATCCCGTATGTTTCATCGACGTATCGAGCGGTAAGAAGTTTCTGACACGTTCGACGATGAAGAGTGACCGGAAAGAAACGATCGACGATGTGGAGTATTATGTGATCGTCCGTGACGTTACAATGGATTCGCATCCTGCATATACAGGTGAGAAGCGATTTGTCGATACGGCAGGACGGGTGGACAAGTTCAAGAAGAAGTTCGGCCGCCGTCGCCGCTAGACGAATCGAGATACTTTCCAAACCCGCTGTAGTAGGGTACTTATGTTTCCAGGACCCGGTTGGCGTTAAGCGCAGGTTCAAAAGTGTGGATGAAGAGACCGGAGCGCAATTTGGGTTCAAACCATGTGCTTTTTGGTGGCATAATCTGGCCTGCATCCGCAACAACCATTAACTGTTGAACCGTTGTTGGAAACATTGAGAAGGCGATGGCTGCTTTACGGGAATCGACGTGTTGC
>CAYQCG010000099.1:0-669 GCA_964415925.1 uncultured Puniceicoccaceae bacterium
GGAGTTCTCAGGGCGCAATAAAAAGCATTCAAGTTTACCTCCTGTTGGCTTTTGTGCAGGGAGCCTTGCTTTCAGGACGGAAGCGACGTTGCGGTAAATGTTCAGTGGATTTTCAAGAAAGTTACCAATGTCGGTGAACCGGCTATGGGTTACTTCACCGGAGCCCCGGTTAAAGACAAGCAGGCGCGACTGATCCCTCTTTCCGGCTGGCGTATGAGCAATACGATCCTCGGGTAACTCGTAATCAAAAAGGCTGACGTCCATTCAACAACTTAGAAATTCCATTTCCATTGTTCCCTTGTCAGGCTGAAAAAATTGAAATAAAGCCTGCCGGGATCAATCCCGAAGACATCCTTGGTGAGGTCACTCAAGCTCTCCTGTAATAGAGCCGTAGAGTGGTTCTTAAATCCCAGACTTCTTACTTCGATCAGAGCCATGGCTTTGTCGCTAGAGAAGAAATATCCGTCAACCCTTTGAAGGTTGACCATCATATAATCTTCGGTTTTATCCAAAGCTTTCGCACCGATCCGTGCGGCGGACTTTGTAAACTCTGTAGCTTGGTCATCTGAATAATTCAAATTTGTAGAAACATGTATCAAGGGCATGTGTCCTATATTTTTTAATTATACATTGTGGTCAAGGTTTCGCGTCAGGCTAACTGATTTAACG
>CAYQCG010000099.1:679-6865 GCA_964415925.1 uncultured Puniceicoccaceae bacterium
GTCACAAACACTTGATCCCTATAAATATCCAGCTATATTACTAATATGAAACTGATACATCTTATTTACATTTTAGGTGTAATTCAGATATGCGGTATTACCGCATTTGCTGAAGAAAAGCTCAAAATTTATATACCTGACAACTTGATCGATTACCCTCGCAAGCTAGCTAATGAGGGCATAAGCGGTGAGGTATTAGCAAGAGCTCACATAACAAAGGATGGCACCGTGTTAGATATATTATGGCTGGAAGCAAGCCACGAACTGTTTGGCGAAGCGGTTGAGGAAGGCTTGCGCGGAGCGAAAGTAAAACTCAGCACAGATGATACAGATATATTGGCCTACATCACAGTTAATTTTGACACGAGGGGTGTCATGATTACGAACAGTTCATCGCACTATGTGGGTGATGTTTTTATCCAAGGTCGTCATTCAGTAAAGAATACGGTGAAAGCCTCCCAACTACCGGAAGGTTTAAAGATCTCAAGCGTGCAGCAACGCTACCGTGTTGTTGATGAAAGTGGCAAGCCATACACGGGTTCAGTTGTTATCAGATATTTTGTCGATAAAGACGGATCTGTTCGGTTTCCAACCATTGAACGACTTGAAGGTGATCCAGAGATTGCCGATGCAGCCGTCCAGACCTTGATGCAGACACAATTTGAACCTCCCGCTTTGAATGAAAAAGGCGAAGCTATCGAGGTTATACAAGAGTTTATCTATAGATAAGTAGTTAGCGAATAGTTTAGATTGTATCGATATTGCCGGGCAGCATGAATATATAGGTATTATTAATTCATGCTTGAAACGTTGCTGCTACACAGACATAATCCATAGTAAGAGGTCATGCACGGCGTTGTCCGCAGTATTATCATTTTACTTTGCCTGTGGAATGCTACTTCCATCTGGTTATGTGAAAGTGTAGCGCAAGGCGTTGAGGTAAACATTTCGTCAAGTTCCATTAATTATCCTGTAGGACTTCAGCGGGATGGAATTGAGGGTTACGCGTTAGTTATGACACACATTGCCGATTCTGGTCTGGTAATGGATGCCCTATGGATAGAATCCAACCACAGGTCCTTTGGTGTTGCTGCCGAAAAAGGTTTGAAGGGAGCTATTGTCACACTGAAGCCTGAACAATTGAATGATGTAATTATCCCGTTAAGAATTGACTTTGAGGCAGAAGGAACAGGATCGTCCAGCAGCTATGCACCGATGCTGAAACCGTTTCTTGGTTTAGGCCCTGATAAGATAATTAAAAACGTCGAACCTCTTTCAAACCTGGAATCTAAACTCACCGTGATAGAAGCACCAAAAATCCAGGTTCCTCTAGACGCCAGCGGTGAGAGAATTACAGGAACAGTTACGGCTAAGTATTATATCGACGAAGAAGGTAAAGTGCGATTACCCGCTATTACAAAACTCATTGGCGGGGAAATACTCGGTTATATCGCAATGGATGCGCTCTATAATACACGTTATAGCATACCAATGTCAGAGGGTAAGCCCGTCAACGTCCAGGCTGAGCAGACATTTGTATTCAAATAACTACTGATAGTAGCCAGATTTCTATTCAGGCCTGAAATTATTACATTCTGAGAGATTTGACTGTCTGCAGTAAATTAATTGTGGTTTAGTCTGCAATTATGGGCCATTGTAAAGTATTCATATGACTCCAGAAAACATTGAATCCGTCTTACAGGAAAACAGGACTTTTACCGCGCCCGAAGACTTTGTTAGAAATGCCAGAGTAGGAAGTATGCAGGCATATCAGGATCTTTATAAACAGAGTATCGAGGATCCTGAAAAATTTTGGGCTCATGCGGCCAGTGAACTTCATTGGTTCCAGCGCTGGGACAAGGTTCTGGACGAAAGTGATAAGCCCTTTTTTAAATGGTTCACTGAAGGCAAGACGAACATCTGCTACAATGCGGTTGATCGTCATGCCCTCGGGCCGAATGCCGACAAGGTAGCCATTCACTGGGAAGGAGAACCCGGGGATAAACGCAAGCTCAGTTATCGTGAATTACTGGTCGAGGTCTGCCGGTTTGCCAATGTTCTGAAAGAAATGGGAATACAGAAAGGCGATTCAGTAGCGCTCTACCTTCCCATGATACCGGAGCTGGCCATAGCAGTCCTTGCCTGTGCGCGGATCGGGGCGGTTCACTCGGTGATTTTTGCCGGCTTCAGTGCAGAATCCATCAAGGACAGGGTGCTGGATGCTGAAAGTAAGCTGGTCATCACAGGAGACGGTGCTTGGAGGCGGGGAAAAGTACTACCCTTGAAGTCTGTTGTTGATGTGGCGGTGTCAGGCTGCAAGTGCGTGGAGCATATCCTGGTTGTTCCCCGTAATGAAAAGCCGGATACAGTTTTTCCCTGCGCAATGAAAGAAGACAGAGATGTCTGGTATCAGGAAATGAGTACAACGGTAATCGGCGAATGCGCCTGCGAGGAAATGGACGCTGAGGACATGCTTTTCCTTTTGTATACCAGCGGCTCTACCGGAAAACCCAAGGGAATCATGCACACCGTGGGTGGATATATGGTTTATACCTATCTAACAGCAAAATATATCTTCGACCTGAAGGATGATGATATCTATTGGTGCACCGCGGATATAGGCTGGATTACCGGCCACAGTTACCTAGTATACGGACCATTGCAGAACGGAGTTACTACGCTGATCTACGAAGGTGCTCCTAATCATCCTGATTGCGGACGTTTCTGGAAGCTGGTGCAGGATTACAAAGTGAATGTTTTCTACACCGCACCCACGGCCATCCGCGCGTTTATGAAATGGGGTGATGAATGGCCGGAAAAATATGACCTGGGCAGTTTACGGCTACTAGGAACCGTTGGTGAACCCATTAACCCCGAGGCATGGATTTGGTATCACAAGACAATCGGCGATGAGCAATGTCCGATTGTCGATACCTGGTGGCAAACTGAAACTGGCGGCATCCTGATTTCACCCTTTCCGGGTGTCACGCCTACCAAACCCGGAAGTGCGACATTGCCGTTCTTTGGCATCGATGCCGCAGTTCTGGATGTAGAGGGAAATGATGTTGAAGCCGGTTATCTCGCTATTCGCAAGCCATGGCCCGGCATTTTACGCGGTATATGGGGTGATCCGCAGCGCTTCAAAGAGACCTATTGGGGGAGGTGGAACGGTGAATATTATTTCCCGGGTGACGGGGCACGGCGCGACCAGGATGGCTACTTCTGGATTGTCGGACGGGTTGATGACGTTGTTAACGTGAGTGGACACCGGATTGGGACTGCAGAGCTGGAGAGTGTCTTCGTAGAACATCCCAGTGTGGCTGAAAGTGCGGTTATCGGAATACCGCACGAGATCAAGGGGCAAGGACTGGTCGCCTTCGTCCTGTTGCGTGGAAATGACAATGAGGGCAGTGATGAACTGCGGGATGAATTGAACCAGTTGGTGATAAAAAAGATCGGCAAGTTTGCCCGTCCCGAGAAAATCATTTTTTCGGCAGATTTGCCCAAGACTCGCTCCGGTAAGATAATGCGTCGCCTGCTACGCGATATTGCGACCGGTAATGCTCTGGGTAATGTGACAACACTGGCCGATCCAAGTGTTATAGAAAACCTGAAATCAAAGTATGCAAACTAAAGTAAAGACACTATAAATGATTTTTTGACATTAGCCGGATCAGCATCCAACCTGTAGTCGTTAGTTTATTACACCACCAATTAAGTCTCTCTAGTTTAAATGAAATTATCTGTCGCTTACCTTTCAGCGCTTATGGCGCTATACAGTGCGGTCAATTTTTCGCACGGAGCTATTGTCTTCGACTTTGAAGATCCCTTTGGCAGTGGACCACCGGACATTGATCCTGGAGATCCCCCGGATGTTGATCCACCGCCACCTCCCTTACTGAGCGTTACTCCGGTCAGTGGCGGTCTTGGCAGCGGCAGTGATGGCAGCATAGCCTATCCCGGGGAATATCATCTTTACAATGAGACGGAAGGCGGAATCACGATGTCCGTTAGACGAGTTTCGACCGGTACATTTACCGCCAATAATTTCCCCTTTGATGTCGTACAGTTGGGTGTAAATGGAGTTCTGGCTCCCTTTACCTTACCCACGGTAGATGATGTATTCATGGCAAGTTTTTCTACAGTCGTCAGTGAAGCTTCCATAAAGGTTGGTGACTTCAGTCAGGATACCGACAGCACCACATTTCTCAGGGCTTTTAATAGCTCCGGTGTTGAAATAGCTTCAGACACCTCTCCCACCTGGGATGATATGGACATCAGTGCCGACTCGTTCGCATTCCTTTCTGTTACGGACCCTGGGACGGAAGGGATCAGTTATATAATTTTCGGGGGTGGTGGCTCGGACGGGCTGACCAACTACCCCAACAGTCTTTTCTGGGATGATGTCACCGTTGTTCCGGAAACCGCTAATTTAGGCCTGCTGGCTTCGTTAGCAATTTTAGGATATTTGCGCTACAGGCGCACTTAGTTTATAGACACAGACAGCGTTTGATCGAAGCCCGGGCTCTAGACAGGCCCGGGCTTTATTTTAAACTTTTCAGCCAACGATCCAGAAAACGCATGTTCCCGAGGGTGTCATTCCAGGACATGGCAGGGGAGGGTGCTTCTTTGCGATCCAAATTATCTGCTACAAAATCCGCTTCATGGGCATAAAGGCCCTTTTGAGTCTTTCCACTAATAATCTGAGGCTTTTCTCCTTCGTAATGCAGAATCAATTCCCACTTTCCGGTTCTTCCACAAAACCAGGGTTCTGGAATTTCGATAAAACCCATCGCCCCATAGACGAAAGCACTTTGTGGCCTGTCTACGATCAGGCTGCAACCCAGCTCGGCAGTAATATCGTTTGGAAACTTACACAGGGCGCTGGTGTGTTCATCAACACCTGTCTTAGGATTCAGCCTGCCTACAGATTTAAACTGCACTGGTTCTGCAAAGTCCTGGTCAAGTGCCGCCCCGGCAATCATCCGGGAGAGGGAAGCAGGATAGCAACCGAGATCGAGGATTGCCCCACCTCCGAGTTCAGGATTGAAATGGCGTTTCCTCGGATCAAAATTCATTCTAATGGAGAATGAGCTGCTGATGGCACGAATTTGTCCCAAGGCGTTATCACGGATTAATTCGATGACTTTTGCGGTTTGGGGATGACATCGATA
Source organism: uncultured Puniceicoccaceae bacterium (assembly GCA_964415925.1). GTDB lineage: Bacteria > Verrucomicrobiota > Verrucomicrobiia > Opitutales > Oceanipulchritudinaceae > CAYQCG01. Next base: position 5,854 of record CAYQCG010000099.1, read on the forward strand.
CATGAAGGCTTCCATGAGGAAAACATCATTCTCCCTGGCCGCCTGGATCATAGCTTTCGCATCTGCCCGATTCATGGCCAGTGGTTTCTCGCATAGAATATGTTTGCCACTCTCTGCAGCTTTAATGGCCCACTCTTTATGGAAAGGGTGGGGTGTGGCGATATAGACCACGTCTATCTCCTTCGATGCCAGCAGGGTCTCGTAACTGCCGAATGCGTCAGGAATCGAATGTTCCCGGGCAAAAGCCTCGGCTCTTTCCTCATCACGACTGGCGACAGCTGCCAGGATAGCGGTGTCGGACGTTTTCAGGTCCTCTGCAAATTCAGCTGCGATTCGCCCGGTCGAAAGTATGCCCCAACGTATACGAGAGGACATTATCAAGCCTCCAGAATTATATTCGACTTGGGAACCGCAATACAGGGCAGGCAGTAGCCATCCTCTACTGGCATCATCGCGTCCGGATGGTCAACTTCGCCCTCAATCAGGGCAGAGCGGCAGACTTCATCCAGACCGCTGCGGCAAGAGTATGGAATGTCCACACCGTGCTCTTCAGCCAGTTCCAGCAAATTATCGTGGGAGCCATCCCAGACAACCGTCTTGTTTGATTTACTAAAAGTCACTTTGATCGTTTCGGACATCCCATTAAGGATGCTGAACCGCCCATAACAGGCAAGCAGTTGTCGAATTATTGGGAAATTTCCGCAGCTGCGGCAGCTACGCTTTCGATTTCTTCTTCAGATAAGTTATCCAGGCGTATCATATCAGGCGGGACGTTAGAGAGCGCTTCGATCATGGTGGAGGTTTGCTCCTTCACTTTGAGGACAGAGTCCTGGTGAAGGGTTTTCATCCCGGTTCGCATGGCGATCCGCTTAATCTCTGCTGTTTCCCTGCTCTCGTTGATGGCTCTGGTCAAATCTTCATTGTTGGCCATGAGTTCATGTATCCCGACCCGGCCTTTCATACCTTTACCTCCGCACATTGTCTGACGGGTCATTCATCCTCATTAGGTGTG
>CAYQCG010000100.1:0-6863 GCA_964415925.1 uncultured Puniceicoccaceae bacterium
AGGTCCGCAATGCTTTTTACGGTGCTGAAGCCCAGCGTATCCAGCGCGGGCGCGATGATGTGCGCGTGATGGTCCGGTATCCGGAGACGGAGCGCAAGTCGCTGGCGAACCTGGAGAAGATGCGGATCCGGACGCCTAACGGCGGCGAGGTACCGATCGGGGAGGTGGCCGAACTGGAGTATGGGGAAGGCTACGCGGGGATAACACGGATTGACGGCAAGCGTGTGATCAACATCCAGGCGGATGCAAACAAGGAGATAGCCAACACAACGGATATCAATAGTGCGCTCTACATTGAAATACTACCCGGGATCCTTGCCGACTATCCGGGTGTGTCTGCGGTCAAAGACGGAGAGGCGAAGGATTTCGAGGAAATGATGCCTGTCCTGATTGGTGGGTTTATCCTGGTCATGGTACTGATTTACACACTGCTTGCGGTGCCGTTCAAGAGCTACCTGCAGCCGGGCATTGTTATCTTCGTAGTACCTTTCGGGGTGGCCGGTGCGATTTTTGGCCACTGGCTGACGGGGCAGGACCTGAGCACGCTTTCCCTGCTGGGGATCATTGCCCTGGCGGGCGTTGTGGTGAACGACTCGCTGGTGCTGGTCGATCACATCAACAGACACCGGACGAAGGATATGTCACTCCTCGAGGCTGTTACGCTGGGGGGTGTCAAACGGTTCAGGCCGATCCTGCTGACATCAGTCACGACATTTGTCGGGCTGATTCCGATTCTGCTGGAGCGCAGTCTACAAGCGCAATTCCTGATCCCGATGGCGACTTCACTCTCCTTCGGAGTGCTCTTCGCGACACTGATAACGCTCATCCTGCTACCGTGTGTCTACCTGATCCTTGAGGACATCATACGGATCTGGAAATTCCTTTTCGGGACGTGGTGGAACGGCATCAAGGACTACTTTTCCCATCCCGTGGAAGAAAGTGCGTAGAGCTCAGAACTGGGGGAGTCGTTTTGAGTAATGGCGATACCCTCCAATTCGACAAGCCAGCCGGGGCGGCAGACGGAGGCCTGCAGATAGAGTGCTGGAGCTCCGGGCAGTTGCTCTTCAATGACGTTACGGACAATCAGGAGGTCGGATGGGTCACGGAGGTATACATACGATCAAACCATTGAGATCGGACAGGCCTGCCTGTGCGGATTCGAGCAGGGCCCGTATATTATCCAAAGTGCGCCGGGTTTGGAGTTCAGCGTTATTGGGGTGGACGATCTTGCCTTGAGGATCAATACTGGCTGTGCCGGAGAGGAAAACATGACGGCGGTCCTGATACACTAGTTAAGTGAACGTTAAAGCTGGTCGATAACCATTTGCAAACGATCACGGACCTGACTGGCTATGGGTTTAAGCGTATCATTTTCCACAGCCTGCATGGAAGCGACCGGATCTATTGCGGCAACCTCTGTCTGATTCTCACCGATTTCCTGGAGAACGACATTACAGGGAAGCATGGTCCCGATCTTATCCTCAGCCTGAAGGGCCTGATAGGCGAATTGCGGATTACATGCACCCAGTATTTTGTAGAAGCGAAAATCGACATCAATTTTCTGTTTGAGGGCATTTTTAACATCGATCTCTGACATGACACCAAAACCCTGTGACTGTAGAGCATTGCGTACGTAGTCTTCTGCTTCAGACGGGTTCATGTCCAAAACTCGTGAAATATAGTAATCTGCCATATCTAAGACTATCCCTAATAACAAGCATTCAGCAAATAAAAATTGCTTATTTACAATAGAGCTCGTGAAGCAATTCGAGGATACGTTTGATGTCAGGACGGCTGATGCGGTAATAGACGGACTGGGAAACTTTGCGGGTTTCCACCATATCGTGCTCCCTTAATTTGGCGAGATGCTGAGAGAGGGCGGAGGGGCTCAAGTCGAGGCGTTCGACAAGTGCACCGACCGAGAGTTCACCCTCGTCGGTGAGGTGGCAGAGAATCCGCAGTCGCTGTGGATTGCTGAGGAGGCCGAGGGTTTGGGCAGGATAATCCACCTTACCGGTCTTGGTATTATCTTTAGCTAATAAACCAGATAAGTTCACGAAATAGATATCAATGTTAGAATGTTAGTAATTGCTAAATTATTGGCAACTAAACTAGCTTACAAGTTTTAAGTTCGACTACGAAGGAGTTAACCATGAACAATAGTTTTCGCATCCTGTATTTAGTAATCTGCATACCTGCTTGTTTAGGGAATTGGGGTTGCAGTATACGTGAATCGGATCTCTCCGAGGAAATCCCAGAAGGTGTTTATCTTGAGGGAGAAAAAGCCAGTAACGAGCTCATTCAAACGCTGAAAGGCCGCCTCCGTGAAGTGGCAGGGGAGAGCGGATTGGGAGCGGCGATGGAGGTATGCTCAGATGAAGCCCTGCAGTTGACAGTGAAAGTTGCGCAGGCGACCGGAGTCGAGGATATCAAGCGTGTAGGCGTGAGGGTAAGAAATCCAGAGAACGCTCCGGACCCCCTGGATCTTGAGGTGATGGGGATCTTTGGAGGGAGCGAAGGAGAAGCGATGGCGGATTATCATGCTGTGCGGGTACCCGAAACAGAAAGCCCGATCATCTACCGTTACTATAAGCCCATCTTTATGCAGGAGGGCTGCCTGAAATGTCACGGACCTGAAGAGGGAATCGATGCACAGGTGAGTGAAAAACTACAGGTGCTCTATCCGGAGGATGAGGCGGTCAATTTTGAGGAAGGGCAGCTGCGTGGCATGGTACGGGTAGAGATCGCACGTATGCCAGAAGGATGAAGAACTTGTCTTGAAACATTAATAAGCGAGGTGGCCTGAAAAAAATATTTGCATTTACTTAAGAACATACTAATTTAGTTAATTCTAAATTATAAACTTATGAATATAGATCGAGCTGTAATGATATTTGCCGGATGCGTGGTGCTCTTAAGCGTCGCGCTTTCACACTTCGTGAGCCCGTGGTGGCTACTTTTGACGGTGTTTGCGGGCCTGAACATGATCCAGTCCGGAATTACCGGATTCTGCCCTGCGGCGAATCTTTTCAAATGGATGGGGCTACCTGTGGGTTGTGCCTTTTCCAGTGAGAAGGGTAGAGGCAAGGAGCCTGCATCGACGAAATGAAACTCGTGCATAAACTGGCACTTGACTTACGCTGGGTTGTAGTCGTTACGAGCATCCTGGTAACCCTTGCGATATTCCTGCTGACTGCGCTACCGAGTTTTTTCCCGGAGAAGTTCCCCAACTTGTATGCGGTGCAGGTCGATACGGATCCGGAAAACATGTTATCCGAGGAGAATCCCGTAAGAATCTTCGATAACGAGGCCAAGGAGGCGTTTTCCATTTATGACACAATCATAGTGGGGGTCATCAACGACGAACATCCTCAGGGAGTCTTCAACAAAGCAACTTTAAGCGATGTCTACAACCTGATCGAGTATGCGAAAGGCATTGAAGGGGTCATTACACAGGAGATCTTTGCACCTTCGACGATCGACAACATTGAGCAAGCGGGAATCGGGGCGGTCTCCTTCAACTGGATGATGCCGGAGCCACCGGAAAGCGACGCGGCGGCAGCAGAAATCCGGGATGACATGCTGGATTTGCCGATGATGAGAGGCTTCCTGATAGATGAAGCGGGCAAGTCCCTGATGCTGGCGATCCCGATAGAGAGCAAGGACATGAGCTACCGGATATCGACGGCCCTGCTGGAGGAGATTGAGACTTTTGGGGATGATACCGGAGATGAATACCATATAACCGGGCTACCGGTAGCGAACGACACCTTCGGAGTGCAGATGTTTATCCAGATGGCGATTTCGGCACCGATAGCAATGACGCTGATCTTCATTCTGTTGCTGATCTTTTTCAAGCGTCTAAGAGTGATCCTGTCGGCGATGATTGTGGCGCTGATGTCGGTAATTATGACGATGGGGGCCCTGGTCGTGAGCGGGCAAACGGTGCACATCATGTCCTCGATGATTCCGATATTCATCATGCCAATCGCGGTACTGGATGCGGTACACATCCTGTCTGAGTTCTATGACAGGTATCCAAAATACAAGGACAAACGGGAAACGGCAAAAGCAGTCATCGAGGAGCTTTGGCGGCCGATGCTTTTCACGACGCTGACGACGACGGTGGGCTTCGGGTCACTCGCGCTGGCCCCGATCCCACCGGTGCAGGTATTCGGGATCTTTGTGGCATTGGGCGTATTGCTGGCATGGCTGCTGACGGTTACGTTCATACCGGCCTATTTGACCTTCCTGCCGGAGAAGTCACTAGAGAATTTCGGGCTAGCGCGGCATGATGAAAAGGCACACGGATTTCTAGCCGTTGTGGCGCGCTTTACGGGCCATTATCCGAAGCTGATTCTGGGAGTGACTCTAGTCCTATGCGGTGTTGCGGCCTACGGGATCAGCCAGATTGAGATTAATGACAACCCGATAAAATGGTTTGAAGCGAGCCACCGGATCCGAGTGGCCGACAGGATTCTAAATGAGCGATTCCTTGGGACTTACCCGGCGTATCTGCACTTCGAAGCGGAAGATGCGGATAGCTTCAAGAATCCGGAATTGCTGAACTACCTGAATGATTTACAGGCACATGTGAAAACACACCCGAATGTCGGCAAAACGATGTCGGTAACGGACATCATCCAAACGGTCTTCCGTGAAATGATGGAGGGGGAAGAAGAATTCTACCGCATACCGGATACCTCCAGAGCTGTTGCACAAACATTGTTGACCTACGAAAGCAGCCACCGGCCGGGAGATTTGTTCCATTTCGTGACGCCAGATTATTCCGAGGGAGTGATCTGGTTCCAACTGAATAACGGCGACAACCGGGAGATGAGCGATGTGGTGGAAATGACTGGAAATTACCTGAGAGAGAACCCGCCACCCGTTGAGCTGGAGCATAACTGGTTCGGTCTGACGTATATCAATGTAGTCTGGCAGGATGAGATGGTCGCGGGTATGCTGAGCGCACTGCTTTCATCCTTTGTCATTGTATTAATCATGATGAAGGTGCTGTTCCGATCGATCTGGTGGGGGATCCTTTCGATGGTGCCGCTTACAATCACAATCGCCCTGATCTATGGAATTCTGGGGATCGTGGGGAAAGACTACGACATGCCTGTCGCGGTGTTATCTTCCCTGAGCCTTGGTCTGGCAATCGACTATGCGATCCACTTTATTGCGCGGAGCCAGGGCCTGCGCCGAAAGTATAACAGCTGGCAGGAAACACTGCCTGCAGTTTTCGGTGAACCCGCCCGGGCAATAGCACGGAATATCATAGTAATCGGGATTGGTTTCACACCGCTTTTACTGGCGCCACTGGTACCCTACCAGACAGTGGGCATGCTGATCTCATCGATCCTGCTGATTGCAGGTTTTGCCTCATTACTCATTCTGCCTGCCCTGATTAAAACATTCGAAAGGCGCCTTTTTCGGAAACTGGAAACCTAAAACGAAAGAAAAATGAAAATTCCAGACTTGGTATTACCAGCATTACTTCTCATTACTTCCCAAACGTATGGCATCACTGCGCAAGAGGTTGCCGACAAGGCTGCGGAATCCTCCTATTATAACGCTGATGACGGCCAGACGCAGGTCGAAATGGTGATCAAGGACCGGCAAGGCCGTGAGCGTGTGCGCAAGCTGGCGATCCTGCGGAGAGATGACGAGGACCTGGGAGACCAACGATTCTATGTTTATTTCCATGAGCCGGCGGATGTTTCCGGCACGGTCTTCATGGTATGGAAGCATCCAGAGAGCGACGACGACCGCTGGCTGTATCTCCCGGCACTGGATTTGGTGAGGCGGATCGCAGCCAGTGATGAGCGGACGAGTTTTGTGGGGAGTCACTTCTACTATGAAGATGTATCCGGCAGATCTCCGGTGGAGGACACACACGAACTGTTGGAAACAACGGACAACTACTATGTATTGAAGAGTACGCCAAAGGAACCGGGAGAGGTTGAATTTGCCAGCTACAAGAACTGGATACACAAGGAGACTTTTCTTCCGGTGAAAACGGAATATACAAACCGCCAGGGTAAAGTCTACCGGACGTATGAGGCCCTGAATGTGGAAGTGATCCAAGGATATCATACGGTAACGCAGTCCCGGATGACGGACCATGAGAGTGGAGGCTCAACGGTTTTAAGCTATTCAGGCACGCGCTATAATATCGGATTGGATGAAGACCTGTTTACCGAGCGGTATTTGAGGAATCCTCCTCTTTCCAGGCTACGATGAGAAATGAATCACTGTGTTCGAGTCATCCTTCTGATAGTCTTTTCCGTATTGGCCGTCAGGTATGCAGGAGCGCAGGAACCTGCATTGCCTTCCGGCCTCGGGAGTAGCGGCGAACCGTCGTTACCTTCGGGTTTGTCAGAAACGGATCAAAAGCAGAGTGTGGAACGCCGTCCTGCAGAGGAAGAACAGCCTGCGTGGATCTATACTTTAACGGGTTTTGCGGAAGCGCGAGCGGGGGGATGGACGTGCAACAATCCAGTCGAACCTGCCCTACCTTTGGCTGAAACGCGACTGCAACTGGATTTGGGCGCGCATTACAAGGCACTACAATTTCAGTTTACGAATGATTTTATCGGTGATGCAGTGGCTGCACAATACAAACCTGGCCTGCGCAGCGGAGCAGGAGCCTATGACTTGCGTGAGGCCTGGGTGTTTACTTCACCGCTGGAGTGGATGGATATGAGGATAGGGCGTCAGATTGCGACATGGGGAACGGGGGACCTGGTATTCCTGAATGACCTGTTTCCGAAGGACTACCAGTCGTTCCTGCTAGGCCGGGATGAGGAATACCTGAAAGCCCCTTCGAATTCCTTGCGGGTGAGTCTTTTCAGAGAAGT
>CAYQCG010000101.1:0-6855 GCA_964415925.1 uncultured Puniceicoccaceae bacterium
TCGCCCCCGCCTATGAAATGACACTTGTGACGGACAGGGCGATAGAGTTTCGCCGCCTGGAGGGTGATGCCGTCGAGTTCGTCCGTAGCTATGAACTGGATCTGGATGAAAGCAAAGGCCCGGTTCCGTATACCATCAGACACAGTACCCGTATCGTAAATCGCACAAACCAGACACTTCTCATTAATCAGGCAGGAGATAACGCGCTATACTTTAATCTTGGTACGGTTGCTCCGGAACTGGCTGATCCCAATGGCTGGAACCTGTCTGCCAGCTGGTACGATGGCGATGATTTTGACAGTGAACATGTCGGTGGCAGCCGGGGTTTCTTTTTTGGTATTGGATCGAGCGCTCCCAAATACGATGTGCAGGTCGAACAAACCGCCCTCTGGGCCGCTGTAAAAAACCAGTTTTTTGCGGCCATTCTGACCCCTGAGGAACCGGGCGAGGGTATACTTGCCAGTGCGGTCGACTTTCCGCCGGATGCCTTCCCGGGCGTTCTTCCTTACGGCACCACCTCAAGCATGAAGATTGATGTTCCGCCTATCGAGTCTGCTTCACAGGTCGAGCTCAACATGGATTACTTCATCGGGCCCAAGGAGTATCATCGGCTTGCCCAACTTGATAAGGAGCAGGACCGTGTCATGGAGTTCGGTTTCTTCGGTTTCTTCAGTAAACTACTTCTCACTCTGCTTACCTGGATGCATGGCATCGTTGGTAATTGGGGATTTGCCATTGTTTGTGTAACCTTGTTGATACGCCTCCTCTTCTGGCCGCTCATGGCCAAAAGTGCAGAGAGCTCATACAAGATGTCGAAGCTCCAGCCGCTCATGAAAGAGATGCGCGAAAAGTATAAGGACAATCCGCGCAAGATGCAGGAGCAGACGATGAAGCTCTACAAGGAACAGAAGATCAATCCACTGGCCGGGTGCTTGCCTCTTCTGATCCAGATTCCTGTCCTTTTTGCCTTTTTCTTTATGCTGCGTAGCGCCTCCGAACTGCGCTTCGCCGAGTTTCTCTGGATCGCTGATCTGTCACGCCCCGATACCATTTTCGAGATCGGTGGATTTCCCATTAACATCATGCCGCTGCTCTATACGGTGAGTATGGTCTTCCTCATGTTCATGACCCCTATGCCATCGGGTGATCCTACTCAGGAGCAGATCGCCAAGATGATGCGCTGGATGCCCTTAATCTTTGTCTTTATCCTTTATGACTATGCGTCCGGTCTTTTTGTCTACTGGACAACCTCCAATCTTATTAGTATCGTCCAGCAAAAACAGGTGAAGAAGAAGCGTGAGCGGATGGAAGCCGAGGATGCCGCCAAGCCTGATGATCCCGAGCCTCCGCCCGGCAAAGACAAAATGAAAAACGTGACACCCAAGAAAGCCGTCAGTCATACAGGCCGGGCCAAGACCAGGAAGAAACGTAACAAGTCTGCGTGAATGACCTTGAATGTTGATTGTCCCTTAGCTTAACTGGCACAGTCATTCACCACAATTGTATTAACTTAATTTATTACAAGTTATGTCCGGTCATAGTAAATGGGCCACCATCAAACGCCACAAAGCTGCCGTCGATGCAAAGCGTGGTAAGATTTTCAGTGTGATTAGCAAGGAATTGACACTAGCTGCTAAATCCGGCGGCGGTGATCCCCAGTTTAATCCACGACTCCGCACTTTACTGCTGAAAGCCAAGGCGGCGAATATGCCTGCAGATAACGTTGATCGTGCTATCAAGAAAGGTACAGGGGAGCTTCCCGGCGTTGAGTATCATGAGTTGGTTTATGAAGGTTATGCACCGGGCGGGGTAGGTGTGATCGTTGAGGTGACTACTGACAACAAGAACCGCAGCGCCTCGGATGTACGTGCGACTTTCAGCAAATACGGGGGTAATCTTGCTGGCTCAGGGGCTCTTGCCCACTTCTTTAACCGCCAGGGCCAGTTCCTTATCGATGCTGATAAAACTGACGAGGAAACCCTCATGATGACTGTCCTCGATGCCGGGGCGGAAGATATTAAGAATAACGGCGATCACTTCGAGATACTTTGCTCCATGCCGGACTTCGATGCAGTTTCCAGAGCCCTCGAAGAGGCAGAGATTGAAACTGCCGAACAGCAATTGGCCTATATTCCCGTCAGCACCATTCCATTAACAGAAGGTGATACGGTGAAGAGCTGTCTGCGTCTCATCGATATGCTCGATGAGCTTGAGGATGTAAATAGTGTATACGCTAATTATGAGGTGGATGACGCCCTCCTGGAAGCGGCTCAGAATTAAAAGATAATGCCCACCGGGGTTAAGGTGGGCATAAATCAGGCAAGTGCGAATAGCGCCTTATGAGCGTCTGGTTGAGGTGCCAAATAACGGGTCTACAAGCAGTAAGTGATCTAGTGTATTCTCCTTATTATATATTTTTAATACAAACGCAAGTGTAAATATTTGAAACAAGCGTATTTTTTCATAATAGACGCTTAACGAAAGTATCAGCTTTGCCTATTTTCTGCCATAGTTGACATTCACTTTCTATTTCGGTTTTTTCATCAAAAAATAACTCTGAAGGGGGATCTTTTTGAGCGAAGTCAAAGAGCACTATCACGAAAATTACTACCAGGCACGCTATACTAAAGTCCTGAGCGACGATGTCTACAGGAATATCCTGGCGGAATTCTGGAAGAAAACCATTTTTACAGATAATCACCTGAATGAGGAATTACTGACCCTCGATTATGGCAGTGGCCTCGGCCAGGTCTCCGCAGCATTACCTCATGTCGAATACTTTGATGTCTCCGCTTATGCGGTGCAGTTCCTTAAGGACAAAGGAAAAAAAGCGTATCAGGCAGTCGAGGATATTCCAACCCAGCGATACGATTACTTGCTTTCTTCTCATGTCCTCGAGCATTCTCCGACTCCTTTCCAGGATCTTATGCGGATGAGGAACTTCATGAAGCCGGAGGGGCAACTCATTCTTATCCTGCCAATTGAAGTTAATTTGAAACCTAGCTATAAGATCGATCGCAACCGTCACTATTATGCATGGACATTCCAGAATATTACCAATCTCCTGCTTGAATCTGGCTGGAAACCTGAAATCCAGCGGCATATTTATGGCCCCTTCCTTTTGCGTACAATTGCTCGAATAATGCCTGTGCAGGCCGTCGGCATCGCTGGTCTTCTGGGGCGTCTAAAGGGTAACTACAAGTCAATGATGACTATCTCTAAACTAGCTTAATCGATATGATATTCTTATGACGCATTAATGAAACGCATCTTTTGTTTGAATCCCGAAGCGCTTACTGCAATATTAACACAGTTGTCTTTCTAAATAACTAAATCATAATACCATGCGCACCAGAAAACTTGATTCAGGCAGTATCTTGCCCTCCATTACCTTGACTCTTGTCAACGGTGGAGAAATTACACTCGGCAAAACCAAAAAGCCTGAGAAATGGCAGATCGTTATAGTTTATCGCGGTTTCCATTGTCCTCTCTGCAAAAAGTACTTGGTTCGATTGGAGGAATTGAAAGACAAGTTTGCTAAAGCCAATGCAGAGGTTGTTGCGATTTCCGGCGATCCGGAAGAGAAAGCAAAAAAAATAGTCGAGGATAACAACCTTACGATCCCTATAGGTTTCGGTCTCACCATTGGGCAGATGATTGACCTCGGTCTTTATATTTCCTATCCGCGTTCTACGGAAACAGATCGACCATTCCCTGAGCCGGCTACATTTGCAGTAAACCCTGATGGTAAGCTTCAGCTCATAGAGATTTCCAACACACCCTTCAACCGGGCAGATCTCGCCGGACTTATAGAAACAATCGAATGGATAAGCGAAAACGATTATCCTATCCGTGGACCCTACCTAACAGAACAGACCAGACAGCAAGCCTGAATTCCGTTTTCCTATATTGCATATGACGGCAGCCCGAATCTGTTACCATCATAATTAATGCAGTTGCTGCTCCAGAGGCAGAGGATGACGTGCCTCTTTTGCCTGATGACGTTTTTGCCGGTTTTACTTGTGGCTCAGAACGTGAATAGTATCTCCAGTGAAGAAGCAAAACTCCTGCGTCAGGAAATAAAACGTTTACGGGAACGGGTTGAATTACTGGAGGCACAGGCAGCAAAACCGCCTGTTTCAAAACCGGTCAAGGCAGATGTTGCCTCTGCTGCAGAGCTTTCCGAAGTTAGTGATATGCGTAAAAGTGAGTCGCCTGCAGAGATGGTCAAGGAAGGTTCTGTCGATGAACCCACGCTCGATATTAAAGGCGCGCTTCGCTTCAACGTTTTTTGGGAAACTGGAAATGATGCTGTCAAGGACCGTCGTGGTGATAGTGCATTTGATTTGTTCCGCATTGGCGCAGAAGCTAAATACAAGGAGATATTGTTATCTGCGGAATATCGCTTCTATTCCTTTATGGACACCCTCCACCACGGATGGGTTGGATGGGAGCCGAACGGGTTGGACCGTATTGAGGCTGGTATTACAAAAGTGCCTTTCGGGCTTCTCCCCTATGCTTCCCATAATTTCTGGTTTGGGGTTCCATACTATCTCGGCCTGTCAGACGATTACGATATCGGTGTTAAATACGTTCGTCAGGACGGCCCATGGGATCTTCAATTGGCTTTTTTCAAGAATGAAGAATTCAGCTCTCCGGGCAATCTGGAACGCTATTCCTTCGATGTTGTTTCTTCAGGCGACCAGCGTAACGAAGAAACGAACCAGGGTAACCTGCGGATTGCATACACGACTGGTAAAGGCACTGACTTTATCAACGAGTATGGTCTTTCTGGTCAGTTTGGCGGGTTGCGGAACCAGGTCACTGGAGATATCGGTAATTTCCGGGCCTACGCGGTTCATTGGAACTCTTACTTTCACCGATGGAATTTCCAGATCCAGACGGGCAGGCAGAACTATAATCCGCGAAATCCTGTTGGTGTCAGTGATGAGACTGTTCTTCTTGGTGCTTTTGCTACGAGCTACGAGGTTGCTTCGGAGGCGACCTTTCTTGTTGCTAACGTCGCTTACAATTTCCCCGTTCCCTTTGACTTTTTGGATTCCTTCACGGGCTACAACGACTTCTCCGTCTTCGTAAAGGATAAAGATCACTTCAACCATTCTTTCCTGAATACAACCGGACTCGCCATCGGCAGTGGGCCGATTTTTATATACCTCGATTTTATCCAGTCGCGGAACATGGTCTTTTTCGATGGCGGTTCCCTCGCTGGCGGCGGAAACGATGAGTGGAACCTGCGTATGAACCTCAATCTGGGATATTACTGGTAGCCGGTGAAGAATTCCGTAGCATTCTATTTTTGTCTGGGTCTGACTTTTGCGGGAATCTTTTCCAGTGGAGCACCGAACTTGCAGGCACAGGAAGGCAAACTGACCATTGCTTCGTGGAGCGGCACTTACTTGCGCAGTCAAATCCTCGGATATATCAAAACTTTTGAAAAGGAAACTGGCATTGAGGTTGAAGTAGTTTCCTACACGGGCGGTATCGAGGAAATCCGCGAGCAGGTTTACGCGCGCAACGTAAAATGGGATGTGATCGACCTTGAACTGTTTGATGCAATCCGGGCTCATCAGGAAGGATTACTTGTTCCGATACCACTCGATTCTTTGCCCCAGGCGTCGGATGGAACTCCAGCCATTAGTGATTTCATCCAAGGTACATTGTTCGAATTTGGGGTTGGAACAGTTACTTTCGCCACAGTTGTAGGTTATAACAGGAATACATTGAATTCACCGCCCGATTCGCTCGAAGATTTTTTTGACCTCAGAAAATATCCTGGTGCACGCGGATTGCGCCGAACGCCTCAGATTAATCTGGAATGGGCCTTGATTGCTGACGGTATAGAACCCAAAGATGTTTATGACGTCCTGGAGACAGAAGAAGGCTTGGACCGAGCATTCAACTCCCTTGACCGGATTAAGCCGCAAATTGTATGGTGGGAAACAGGACTGGAAGCAATTCGTCTGCTCGAAAGAGGCGAAGTCGTTATGTCATCTGCATGGAGCGGTCGCATGTATACGGGAATCGAGCGTGGATTACCCATCGATATCTTGTGGGACCATCAAGTCTGGCAATTTGATGTCTGGAGTATCGTCAGGCACACGGAAAATCTCCATGCGGCAAACAAGTTTATACAATATGCGTCACGTGCGGAAAGCATGGTCCGGCAGACGCATTACATCCCTTACGGACCAGTTCGTAAATCGGCTATATCCGCAGTTGCGGAACCGGTTCGTTCACGTCTCCCGACAGCTCCAGAGAACTTCAAAACTGCCTTTGAGGGCAATGCGGAATGGTGGGCTGAGAATCTGGATAGGATTCAGGCACGATTCAATAATTGGCTCCGACAACCCGTCATGGTTCCTCGGCGCTTCCCGAGATAGGGATGAATGCTTTTTCCCTGAATTCAAATTCATAAAAGTGTCGCCAAGTTCAAAACCTTGATTTATCGGTTTTAAAAACCTTCAAGACTACTCTAAACCCCCGGAGGATTCATGAATCGACGTAAGTTCATCGGTTTGGGTGCTTTGTCTGCCGGTGCACCCTCAATCGGCCTTACTGCATGCGCCAAAAGCAGCAGTTACGCTGACTACTCAGATATCGACTTGGCCCTTGCCAGGCCCGTTCTAAAACGTGAATTGTTTCCTGATCCTGCCGTCCTGGAGTCTGTTCAGCTGCTCCAGAAGGATAATAACTTCATCTGTCGTGTGCGCTCAAAGGATGGTGCCGAAGGCTTGTCCATCGGACACCCCTTCATCGCCAAAGAGGGATTCCCCCTTTTCAAGTTTTCCCTTCAAAACTGGTTTGTTGGTGATGACGCCCGTGACCTCGACCGAT
>CAYQCG010000102.1:0-6802 GCA_964415925.1 uncultured Puniceicoccaceae bacterium
ATTAGTATTCCGCGCATTGGTCGAGCAAGGTTTGCTTGGGACCGAGTTTGAAGTCGTTGCAGTTAACGACCTCGTCCCTGCTGACAATCTTGCTTACCTGTTGAAGTATGACTCGATTCAGGGTCGCTTTAACGGGACGGTGACCAGTGAGAAGTCCACTCCGGACGCCTCCGAAGACGACACAATTGTGGTCAATGGCCAGAAGATTAAGACGCTGGCCGTCCGTGAAGGTCCTGCGGCAATGCCGTGGAAAGCAATGGGTGTTGATATTGTTATCGAGTCCACCGGCCTGTTTACCCAGGCAGATATGGCAAGAGGGCACCTTGATGCTGGAGCCAAGAAAGTTATTATATCCGCCCCTGCCAAGGGCGAAGGTGTGAAAATGGTAGTCATGGGTGTGAACGATGACACTCTGACGGCTGATGACACTTTAATTTCCAACGCTTCATGCACCACCAACTGTCTCGCACCGATTACCAAGGTTGTCCTCGACAATTACGGTATCGTAGAAGGCTTGATGACTACGGTGCATGCCTACACGGCTACCCAGAAAACAAACGATGGACCTTCCAAGAAAGACTGGAAGGGTGGCCGCGCAGCCGCAATCAACGTAATTCCGTCATCGACCGGCGCAGCCAAAGCTGTAGGTCTGGTTCTTCCTGAAGTTCAAGGCAAGCTGACTGGTATGGCATTCCGCGTTCCCGTAGCAACTGTTTCTGTCGTAGACCTTACGGTCAAAACCGAGAAGGAAACCAGTTATGAAGAAATTTGTGCAAAGATGAAGGAAGCATCTGAGGGTTCACTTAAAGGTATCCTCGAATACACCGACGATCAGGTTGTTTCTTCTGACTTTATCCACAGCGAAGCATCTTCTATCTTCGATGCGGGTGCTGGTATTGGCCTTAACAGCACATTCTTCAAACTTGTCTCATGGTATGACAACGAATGGGGCTACAGCAACCGATGCATTGATTTGCTGAAGAAAGTAGCCGGCCTGAAATAGGTTTCATTTTCAGAGGCGCCGCGCAATTTGTGCGGCGCTTTTTGCTTACTCATTAGAAAGATAAAATATGCCAATCAAAACCGTTCGCGATATTGAAGTTAAGGGTAAGACGGTCTTTGTCCGTTGTGATTTTAACGTCCCGATTTCCGGGACCGGTCAGATAACAGATGATACGCGGCTACTGGCTGCGCTTCCTACAATACGTTATCTTCAGGAGCACAACGCAAAGATAATTATGGCCAGTCATCTCGGCAGGCCTATAGGCACGAAAGATCAAAAATACAGTTTACGCCCAGTGGCCCTTGATTTATCCATGAAACTCGGGTCGCCTGTCTTATTCGCCGATGACTGTGTTGGGTCGGCCGTGTCACAAATGATTGAAGGGCTACAGGATGGACAGGTCATGCTATTGGAGAATGTCCGCTTTCATGAAGGTGAAGAAAAGAATGATCCGGAATTTGCCCGCCAGCTTGCCGAGAACATCCAAGTCTATGTTAATGATGCGTTCGGCTCCGCCCATCGTGCACATGCATCGACTGCCGGAATTACCCATCATGTCGATGGTCCCAAAGTCGCCGGTTTTTTGATAGAAAAAGAGTTGAAATATCTTGGTGAAAATACAGCCGATCCGGAACGTCCCTTCGTTGTTATTTTGGGTGGTGCCAAGGTCAGTGATAAAATATCTGTAATTGACGCACTACTTGAAAAAGCTGACACTATTCTAATCGGTGGTGCCATGGCCTATACCTTCAAGCTGGCGCAGGGCGGCAAAGTCGGGAAGTCCCTGGCCGAGCCGGACAAAGTTGAGGTCGCCCGAAAGGCATTACAGAAAGCAGAAGCCAAAGGGGTTAAGTTCTTACTTCCGGTTGATAACATGATAACCGACAAACTGGATTTCAATGCTTTACAAGTAGGAGAACTCAAGGCCAGTGAAGGAGACATCCCAGATGAATGGGAGGGCGTCGATATTGGGCCCAAAACGGTTGAACTATACGAGAAAGAACTGTCCGGCGCAAAAACTGTCTTGTGGAACGGACCCATGGGAATTTTTGAGATTGAAGCATGTGCGACTGGAACTTTCGCCATTGCCAAAGCAGTAGCTCAAACGGAATGTGTTTCAATCATTGGCGGCGGTGACTCTGTTAAAGCTATTAATAAGAGTGGTCAGGCGGCAAACGTCAGTTTCATGAGTACTGGTGGCGGTGCCAGCCTGGAATTTCTCGAAGGTAAAAATCTTCCGGGTGTAGATGCGCTTGATCAGAGCTAACTAATCCATAAGGATCCAACTTTATGCAAAACGGACACCGTAGATACCTGATTGCGGGTAATTGGAAAATGAACAAAACTCCTGCCGAAGCGAAGGAGCTTGCGCAGGAGATTTTAAGTTTAAGTGAGCAACAGTCGGATGTGAGCGTAGTCTTGTGCCCTCCATTTACCGCACTGGATGCAGTAAGCGAAATAGTCGGTAGCACCCATATTCAACTGGGGGCACAGAATATGCACCCACAACTGGAAGGTGCTTACACAGGCGAAATCTCCAGCGTCATGTTGCGGGATCTGTTCTGTAACTTTGTGATTCTTGGTCACAGCGAAAGAAGACAGTATTTCGGTGAAACTGATGTCATTATTAATGAAAAAGTCGAATCTGCCCTGAACAGTAATCTAAAGCCGATCCTCTGTGTTGGGGAGTCGCTTGAAGAGCGCGAAGCCGAAAAAACCATGACTGTGGTAGAACAGCAGGTCAGAACCGGTTTGAAGGCCATTACCAAAGAAAACGCTGAAAATGTGGTTATCGCCTACGAACCTATATGGGCAATTGGCACTGGAAAAACAGCCACCCCTCAAATGGCTCAGGAGGTTCACCTTTCCATACGCCGCATTTTGTCAGACATATTTGGGACATTAACGGCTAATAAAATTCGCATTCTCTATGGCGGGTCTATGAAGCCAGAAAACGCCTCGGAGCTCCTGGATCAGGAAGACTTAGACGGTGGGCTTATAGGTGGCGCGTCACTAAAGGCTAAGTCTTTCGTCAGCTTGGTTGAAATCGCCCTGAGCAAAGTTAAATCTTAGATCGCGAGTACAAACCAAAGATACTTTTCTTAAGGTATTACGATTAGCGCCGCGCGCCTGTCTTCAGCCATTTGCGACTCAGATGCTTCAACTATGGCTTCAAGGTCACCCTTTGAGACGGTTTCCATGCGATCTCTCGACAGACCTAATTGGGCAAGGTAATCCTGCACACTGCGCGCGCGACGGTCTCCCAGGGCGAGATTGTATTCACTGGTTCCTCGCCAATCACAATGCCCCTCAATAACGAGGTTTTGACCTGGGTTATTTCTCAGGTATTGGGCAGCCTGCTGTAGTTTGGGCCTTTCGCCATCTGGGATAAAAGATGAATCGAATTCAAAGTATACGGGAGGGAGAAGATTTGCCTGGGCATTCAAGCTGGCATCAAAAGCCGGATCTCTCGTTTCGAGCCCTCCTGCGCCGGGACCATAGATATCCGTTGGGTCGATCCAGTCAGGCGCATCGGAAGAGCTGCCGCTGGCACCGACTCGCGTTTGCTCTGGATTAGGAGCCGGAGGTGAAGAACAACCGCTCAAAATTGTCATTAATGCCAAAAGGCCAAGTGACCACGGGGGAAGAAATCGCACACTCATATGTCGCACTCTGTAATTTGAAGAATGATTACCCTTTCGGGCAAGTCAGAAAATCTTTGTCTATGATATAGTCGGACGAGAAGGAGCCTCAATAATACCATATTCGATTGCATAACGGGTCAGACTGGCAACATCGTGAAGATCAAGTTTTTTCATTAAATTGGTACGATGATTTTCTGCCGTTTTAACGCTGATCTTTAACTTATTGGCTATTTCCTTGGTGCTGTAACTTTCTGCAATCAACTGAAGGATTTCCCGTTCGCGACCTGTTAATATGGAAATTGAGGGTTTAACTGCACCGGCTGGATTCGTCATTGCCTCGCGTAAAATCTGGGCAACTTCAGGGCCAAAATAGCTTCCACCACTGGCTACAATCTGAATGCCTTTTTTCAGTTCTGAAAGGGGCGCAGACTTACCAACAAAGCCGTGTGCACCTGCTTCCAGTAATTCCCTTAATAGCGCCGGGTCTTCATATCCGCTGAATGCCAGAATCCGTGATTTCCGGAGTTGTTTGGTCAAACGACGTAATACTTCAGCACCATTTAAACCGGGAAGCATAATGTCCAGAATAATGAAGTCTGGTTGATGCTTGATGCATTCATCATAAGCAGAATGTCCATCGCCACATTCTGCGATCACTTCAAAACCAGGCTCAGTACGGACAATTTGAGCGATCATCTCTCTTACCGCTGTTTGGTCTTCGATAATGACGACTTTTTTCATAGGAGGGTAAATGACTTATTTTCAGGCACGCGACATGAAGAATTTAGCTCAAGCAGAAACTTAAGCGCAACTGCAAAGTTCGTTCTGACATACATTCTTTTTACAAAATTGTCCTGCAACACAACAAATGTAGAAGAATCTCAGAAATGGTATACATGCCTCACCGAAGTGATTAACTGTCTGGCAGGGCAAAAGATACATAATAATTACCATATGGTGTATTCATTTTACCTCCGCCACAGGCAATGACAACATACTGTTTTCCCTTAACTGAGTAGACACTTGGTGTAGCATAACCTCCGGCAGGCAACTTATACTTCGCTAGTTCTTCGCCGGTTTGCTTATTGAAGACCCTGAAATACTGGTCACTACTGGCGGCAATAAAAATAACGCCGCCTGCAGTCGCTACTGGGCCTCCATAATTTTCTCTTCCGGTCTTCGGAATACCTTGAGCACTGAGTTCTTCATATTCGCCTAAAGGCACCTGCCAGACGATTTCGCCTTTATTCAAATCTATCGCATTGAGTTGCCCCCAGGGCGGTTCGACGGCGGGATAACCATCCGGATCAAGAAAGCGGTTATATCCAGCGTAAGTATAAGGAAGCAGGGAACCGTTATTACTGTCAGCTTCAGCATCCTGTCGGCTTACGGCATCTTTATTCTGTGCAGAAGCAGATAAACTGAATTTATTTATAAATGTGATCACGTCCTCAATGGATTTATCCTCGAGATGACTAAAAGCTGGCATCATATTGCGCCCGTTTTGAATGACTTCATGAATCTCTTCCAGCGAGAACCTTTCCTCTATCCCCAGTAAAGATGGATAACCTCCAATTTCATTGCCCTCCATGTCAGGACCATGGCACATGGCACAGTAGTTCATGTAAGTACGCGCCGCCGGTTCTCTCCTGTCCATTGTGCGTGTGTCAATCATAGTCAGTAACCATGGCATTTCGCTGCCATTGACATAAAGAATTCCGGTTTCCTGATCAAAGGATGCGCCTCCCCATTCACCTCCTCCGTCAAATCCGGGAAATATGATCGTCCCCTGGAGGCTGGGGGGTAGAAACTGTTCACCGGTTCTGACTGTTTCCAGTATTCTTGCGACGTAATTATGTGCCTCCTCCGTTCTCTTTGTTATATTATCCAGTGTGAGTGCTTGGCGCCCAAAAGGTTGCGGTTTTAGGGGAAAGGGCTGAGTCGGCCATACTTTTTCTCCCTCCAGGTTCGTTTCAGTGTTCACAGGACGTTCCTCAATTGGAAAAAGGGGTTCTCCTGTTTCCCGGTCAAAGATGAATATGTGAGCACTCTTTGTAATCTGGGCAACGGCATCAATGCGTTTCCCGTCACGCTCCAGGGTAACCAGATTCGGTGGAGCGGGTAGATCACGATCCCACAGATCATGATGGACGAATTGGTAATGCCAGATATATTCTCCACTAAAGGCGTCCAAAGCTATCAGGCAATTGGCAAATAGATTCTGACCGTGTCGGTTACCGCCGTAAAAATCAAATGATGCTGATCCTGTGGGAACATAAACGATACCTCTTTCACGATCCAGTGACATCCCCGACCAGGAATTTGCTCCGCCCACGCTTTTATAAGCCTCAGGTGGCCACGTATCATAGCCTAATTCACCGGGATGCGGAATCGTCTTGAAGGTCCATAAGAGTCTTCCTGTACGTGTGTCAAAAGCACGAATATAGCCGGGTGCGGCAGACTGTCCTTCTGATACGCGGGTGCCGATTATTAAGCGATTCTTATAGATCACGCCCGGTGTTGTTGAGACAACAAACAAATCACTGGCCCACTCGGGAATACCATCATAAAGTGATATATACCCCCTTCCGCCAAATTCTTTGATACTATCACCCGTTTCCGGATCGACTGCAAAATAGTAACTTCCAGCTGAGAAAAATATTCGCTCATTTGAACCATCTACCCAATAGGACATACCGCGATTATGATTCAGGCTGAGCTTTTCACCGATGAGCTTCGCAGGATCAAATTGCCAAAGTTCTTCTCCTGTTGCTGCATCAAGAGCAAACAGGTTCTGCAAGGGAGTCAGTCCATAGAGAACACCATCAATAATCAGTGGATTGCACTGAATCTGTCTTTTCTGGTCATTTTCACCTGAGCTGTAAATCCAGGCTACCTCCAGCATGTCCGCATTTTCCGGTGTGATCTGGCTTAACTCGGAATACTGGTTTCGTGAATCATCGCCTTGATAAGTTGGCCAATCGATATTCTGACCGTCTTTGCCATTTGCAACGGTAGACCAGGCCAATAGGAATAGAAGAACAATCTGGATAACCTTCATCTGGTCAAACCATACAGTAATACTATGAATTAATTTCACGCATTATAGAGGTTGCTAATGGTTAAACAGGCAAGAAGAGACTATATTAATGTC
>CAYQCG010000103.1:0-6796 GCA_964415925.1 uncultured Puniceicoccaceae bacterium
GTGGTTGACGCTTTCGAAAAATGATTCCCGGGGCATATGAGGAGTGTGGAGGGGTTCACCCTTGCAAATGAGGTGTGCGGGGTTAAAAGGAAGACATGAAGCTCCTGCGAATGAATAGACTCCTAGTTTTACTGATGTTAACGCCGGCTGCGATGGTCCTTGGTGCGGAAGAGCGGCCGAACATAGTGTTCATCTTTTCGGATGACCATACGGCGCAGGCGATCAGCGCGTATGGCTACGACCTGATCGAGACGCCGAATATCGACCGTCTGGCGCAAGAAGGGATGCTGTTCGAGAACGCGTTCTGCACGAACTCGATCTGTGCACCGAGCCGGGCGGTAGTACTGACGGGCAAGCACAGCCATCTGAATGGTGTATTGGACAATGGCGACACGTTCGACGGGTCGCAGGAGACGTTTCCGAAACGCCTGCAAAGAGCGGGCTACAAGACGGCGATCATCGGGAAGTGGCACCTGAAGAGTGATCCCACGGGATTTGACTACTGGCGGGTGATGCCGGGACAGGGGCACTACTATAATCCGGACCTCCGGACGCCGGACGGGACAGTCCGTATCGAAGGCTACAATACGGATGTGGTGACGGACCTGTCGGTGGAGTGGATGAAGGAGAACGCGAAGCCGGGGCAACCGTTCCTGCTGATGTGCCAGTACAAGGCGACGCACCGGAAATGGCTGCCGGGGCCAAGGGAGATACTGATGTTTGACGACATGATGTTTCCGGAACCGGTTACGCTGTTTGACGAATGGGAGGACAATGCGTCACCGGCGCGGAACCAGGACATGACGATCCGGGATACGATGCCTTTAGAGAGCGACCTGAAGATCATACCGCCGGTGACGCGTCCGGAGGTGCTGGGCCGTTATATGAGGCCGGCCCATGCGAACCGTTTCGAACGGATGTCGGACTGGCACCAGGTGCTGTGGGACCAGGCGTATATCCCGCGGAATGAGGCGTTCTGGGAGGCCAAACCGAAAGGCAATGAGCTGGTGAGGTGGAAATATCAACGCTACATCAAGGACTACATGCGGTGCGCTGCAGGGATTGACCGGAATGTGGGACGGATCCTGGAATACCTGGATGAAGCGGGACTGGCGGACAACACAATCGTGGTCTACAGCTCGGACCAAGGGTTTTACCTGGGGGAGAACGGGTGGTTCGACAAGCGGTGGATGTATGACATCTCGATGCGGATGCCGTTGCTGGTACGCTGGCCTGGTGTCATCCAGCCGGGCAGCCGCGACACGCATCTGGTGCAGAACC
The DNA here is from genome assembly GCA_964415925.1 of uncultured Puniceicoccaceae bacterium. Lineage (GTDB taxonomy): Bacteria > Verrucomicrobiota > Verrucomicrobiia > Opitutales > Oceanipulchritudinaceae > CAYQCG01. The sequence goes on from CAYQCG010000103.1 coordinate 1,282, forward strand.
TGGATTTTGCCGACACGCTGCTGGAAGCGGCGGGGGCGGGATCGATGCCGGGCAGCCAGGGGCGCAGCCTGATGCCTCTGCTGAAGTCGGAAAATCCCCGCGACTGGCGTAAGAGCGTCTATTATCACTACTATGAACACGGCGGGCACGGGGTGGCGCGGCACCTTGGAATCCGGACCGAAGACAAGAAGCTGATCTATTTCTATACCACGGACGAATGGGAATATTACGACCTGGTGAACGATCCCCTGGAACTGCTGAATACGTATCCAGAAATGAAGGACAGCCGGACAGTGAAAGAGCTGAAGCGGGAATTAACAAGTCTGCGTGAACTGTACGCGGATGATACTGGGAAGGATTTAAGGCTGTAAACTAACGGCATTCCGACACTGGCCGGATTCCTCAAATTCACGAACATTGTTAAGAGTGGTGTCAGAAATTTTTCCAAGAGCGTTTTCTGTAAAGAAAGCCTGGTGACCTGTGATGATGACATTGGGGAAGGTGGTGAGGCGCATGAAAAGGTCATCCTCAACGATCTCGGAAGAGAAGTCCTCGAAGAAGAGTTTTTCCTCCTCCTCATAGACATCGATACCGAGGTAACCGATTTTGCGACTTTTTAGGGCCTGGTAAACGGCCTCGGTATCGAGGAGAGCTCCGCGACTCGTATTAATGAGTGTCATGCCTTTTTTCAGATGCTGGATACTGTCGGCATTAATAAGGTGGCGTGTATTTTCCAGCAATGGGCAATGGAGGGTAATGATGTCGGACAACCGGAAGAGCTCTTCACGCTGGACATAGCGGACGCCGTGGTGCTTGAGGTCATCCCGTTCCACCACATCATGGGCGATGACATCGCAACCGAAGGCAAGAAAGAGGCGTGCAACGACGTGCCCGATCGTGCCCGTGCCAACGACACCCACCGACTTGCCCTTGATCTCGATGCCTACCATGCCCTCGAGGGAAAAATTACGGTCACGGACACGGTTATAGGCACGATGGGTTTTGCGATAAAGGGCAAGCAGCAGGGCGAAGACGTGCTCGGCAACGGCATGGGGCGAATAAGCGGGAACGCGCACAACGGTAATACCGTGAACTTTGGCGGCTTCCAGGTCGACGTTGTTATATCCGGCACAACGCATGGCGATGAGTTTAGTTTCGCCCTCAGCCAGCTTGTGGATGGTTTCCTTGCTGAGGCGATCGTTAACGAAGGCACAGACGCAAGGGTATTCGGATCCGACTTTCGCAGTGGTTTCATTCAGAGCGGTGTCGATAAAGACGAGTTCGTGGTGGTAATCGTGATTGGCCGCAGTGAAGTAATTACGGTCGTATCTTTTGGCATTAAAGACGGCGATTTTCATGGATCATCGGGACTGCAAACGTATGTTCTCGAGGTTGGCTTTGCGGCAGGCGTCCATGACGAAGGTCACGTGCTTGAGGTAGGAATCGGCGTCGGCGAGGAGGACGACGGGGATTTCGTTGCCGTTGAACTCTGCGGCGATTTCGAGGAGATCGGGGATTTCGTCCTGGTGGACTTCCTCACCGTTGTAGAAGAATTTGCCTTCGGGGCTGATGCCGATCTCGATCTGCTCGACGATTTTGTTTTTCCCGGCGGTTTCGATTTCGGGGGGGACGATGTTGAGGGTGGTGATGTTGCGGAACTGCATTGAGACAAGAAAGAAGAAGATAAGGACGATGAGGACATCGACGAGGGGGATGATGTTGATCTCAACCTTCTTGTGCTTACGCTGGGGAATGACGTCCATCAGAGCCTAACTGTTGCTGCCGCCGTTCCTGTTTTTCTGTGAGACGAGGCGCTCGACGACGATATTGAGCTTGGTGGAGAGGGTCTCGATACGTCGGGAGAGGTAGCTGTTGCAGACCAGCGCGGGGATGGCAACGGCCAGGCCGATCATGGTGGTGGTGAGGGCAAGGGCAACGCCCTCGACGAAGGCACCGGGATCGGGCATGCCGGAACTGGGATCGATACGGGCGAAGACTTTGATCAAACCGGTGACGGTACCCAAAAGACCCAACAAAGGCGCGGCGGCGATGACGATTTCGAGGATAAAGATACCGCGCTCCATCTGGTTGGCCTGGAGGCGGGCGAAAGCCTTGAGCTGTTCGGCGTCGTTCTCGGGATCGTGAAAGAAGAGCAGGATGCGCCCGATGATGGAGTTGGCATCGGCGTAATTGGGGATTGTGCCCTCGACGAGTGCCTGTCCGATTTGAGGCGGGAAAGTTTTACTGGCGCGCAGGGCAATGAGACGCTCCACGACAATAAAAACGGCCAGAACGGAGCAAAGCCCGAGGGGATAAATGAAAACGCCGGAGCCTTCAATAAGATCGATCATAGGGGAAAGTTGAAACGAACTCAGTCAGGCGCAAGTTCGGAAATGTTTCAACTCTTAGTATATTCAAGACTTTGGGACATGGCATCGACGGCATCGTTACCTTCGAGGAGTTCCTCGAGCGGGTCCCATTTACCTTCCATGAGGCTGCTGCAATTGGAGTCACGCATGGTACACGGGATGGTCAAGTGACCAGCGGACACTGTGAGGGTTTGGAGGTCAATGGTGATCTCGACCTGAGGATCGGCTTCGACTGCAGCCTGAAGTTTTTCGCGGTTTTCCGAAGAAACGGTCACACAGGGCATGCCCAACTGGGTGCTGTTACCGAAGAAGATTTCGGCAAATCCCTCGCCGATGACGCCTTTGAATCCGGCCCGCCTGATGGCCTGCGGGGCGTGTTCGCGGGAGCTGCCACAGCCAAAGTTGTTACCGGTAATGAGGATGGTGGCACCGGCGTAGTGCTGATCATTCAGTTGGTGTTTTTTCCGGCTGCCGTCCTCATTGAAGCGGACGTCATAGAAAAAGTAGTCACCGAGCCCGTCAAAGGTGACACACTTCATGAAGCGTGCAGGAATGATGCGGTCGGTATCGACATCGTCGCCGGGGACAAAGACACCACGACCGGATACTTGGGTGATTTTTTCCAAAGCCATAAGCGTAACATTACTAGTTGAGACAGGTGGTTCAAGAAAATTATTGAGACAAGCAGTCTCAATCAAACCAGGGTTTCATGATGCCACGGACCTTGTCCCTGATGGGGCCAAAGTCGTCGAGGTGAGGGCTGTCGAAGACACCCTGAGCGATCCATGCGTCGGTATCGGCATCGTGCATAAAGATGTTTAGCTGGATGAGGAACTCGTCGAGATCCCAGCCCCAGAGATCGTTGAAGGTGATGTAGAAATCGCCGTCCCTGGCCTGCTGGACGGACTGAACCATAGTGATTTTGCGGCCTTCTTCGCGGAGGATTTCGGCAATAAGTTCTTCAACGCCGTGTGTGGAATTGGCACTGACAACGATGGCGCCGGACCGGTAGTCATCGATGGAGACGTCATCGCGGACTTCAGTGCGGATGGTGGAGCAGCCGGTGAGGAGGAAAAGAAAAAGGCAAAGATGAGGAATAGTTATCAGGATTGGTTTAATTACAAGTTTTAACATTATTACTGCATGAATTAAAAAGAGTTACAAGCGACAGTCTATAGTTGGACACCCGACGAGTGCCAGTAAGTACAACAGTATCTCAAAATGCTAAAACGACTAGAGTCCAAGGAACGGAAATAGGAAATTGTCCGCAAACGCCAAGAATACGAAGACGGAAAGTTTTACACTGCAGAACAAGTTAGAGCCATAATTGCAAAAAGTATCTTCAGAAAGACTGCATAGTCACTTGAGCCAGTGTCATCGATCCATACAAAGGAAAATTCCCGAAGCCAATTTATCAACGAAAGCGTTACTAAAACACTAACTCCAACGCGAGTGGACCGATCAAAGGCTTTCAATCTACGGATATTTCTTACCGAGCCAACGGGCTTCAGAATAGCCTAACCACTTCGGGTTTAATTTCACACGCCGGCGGGTTCGAGGATGCCGAAGACTTCTCGGGCGTCTGAGACTTCGCCGGTTATGGCGGCGGCGGCGACCATAAGTGGGCTCATGAGGAGGGTGCGGCCGGTCGGGCTGCCCTGTCGACCCTTGAAGTTGCGGTTGGATGAGCTGGCGCAGACCTGGTCGCCGATAAGCTTGTCCGGGTTCATGGCGAGGCACATGGAACAGCCAGCACCGCGCCATTCGAAGCCTGCGTCCCTGAAGATTTGGTCGAGGCCCAGTTCCTCAGCCAGTTGCGATGTGATCTGTGAGCCGGGGACGCAGATGGCTTTGACGCCGTCGGCGACCTTGCGGCCCTTCAAATACCTGGCGACCTCCTGCAAGTCACTGAGGCGACCGTTAGTGCAAGAGCCGAAGAAAGCGACATCGATCTTCTTACCCTTGATGGGCTCGCCACCTGCGAACTGCATATGTTCAAGTGCCTCGGATATACCGGCGCGTTCAGTGGCGGTATGGCCATCGGAAACGGCGGGGATGTTTTCATCGACAAAGATAGCCTGACCGGGATTGATACCCCAGGTGACGGTGGGTGCAATATCTTCGGCACGGATATTGACGACGTCGTCGTATACGCAATCCGGGTCACTGGCCCATGACTTCCAGCGATCAACGGCCTGATCCCATTCTTCAGGTTCAGGAGCGTAGGGTCTGCCCTTGATGTATGCAAAAGTGGTCTCGTCAGGATTGACGTAACCGCAGCGGGCGCCGCCCTCGATGGACATGTTACAGACGGTCATACGCTCTTCCATGGAGAAGTTATCGAAGGTAGAGCCACCGTATTCGTAGGCGAAACCGGTACCGCCATTGACGCCGAGGATTCGGATGATGTGGAGGATGACGTCTTTGGAATAGACGCCGGGAGAGAGCCGTCCGTCGACATTGATGCGGCGGACCTTGAGCTTGCCCATGGACATTGTCTGGGTGGCGAGGACATCGCGGACCTGGCTGGTGCCAATGCCGAAGGCGATAGCACCGAAGGCTCCGTGGGTGCTGGTGTGGGAATCACCGCAGGCGATAGTCATACCGGGCTGGGTGATGCCCTGCTCGGGTCCGACCATATGGACGATACCCTGCTTGCCGGTGGTGGTGTCGAAGAAAGTGATGCCGAAATCTGCGGCGTTTTTACGCAGCTCCTCGATCATGGCCTGTGCGAGGGGGTCGCTGTAGGGCTCGGCAATTTCGTTGGTCGGCACAATATGGTCAACCGTGGCGAATGTGCGATGGGGGTAGCGCACCTTGAGGCCGCGCTCACGGAGCATACCAAAGGCCTGCGGGCTGGTCACCTCGTGAATGAGGTGTGTCCCGATAAAGAGCTGCGTGGCGCCATTGCTGAGTTGACGAACGCTGTGTGCGTCCCAAACCTTTTCGTATAGAGTCTTGCCCATGATGAACCTTTATTGAGACATGTGGTCTCAATAAAGTCAAGCATGAGAAAGAGGTTTTTCAAGGTCCGCTGATGAACACAAATAAAAGCAAAAAATTAGAAAGATGGCGTGATATATTATTCTTATTCCAGCAGGTGGGTCCTACCTAGTTGTGAAATTTACTGACGAACAAACCTCTTC
>CAYQCG010000104.1:0-6779 GCA_964415925.1 uncultured Puniceicoccaceae bacterium
GCATTGCTGCTTGAGAACTATATCCAGTCGCGGGATATGCAGCGGATACTGGAAGAACGCTTCCAGTTGAAAGAAAAATTACAGGAGGGAAGGATTGACCGGTTTTCACGCCTGGAAAGCAATCCAAACGAAGACGAATTCCTTGAGTATTACCGAGGGCTTATCTCGGTGTATGTCGGGGAGAACGCGATTATAACCCTGCGGTTACAAGGCTTTGATCCTGAGTATACAAAGGAAATTACGGATTTTATCCTGGCGGAGTCGGAGCGTTTTGTGAACGAGATTTCACAGAATTTGGCGAACGACCAGGTAGCATTCATCGAAGACCAGGTGGAAAGAGCGGAGGACGATTTACGAACAGCTCGACTGGGTATCCTCCAATTTGAGAATACTAACCGGAGTCCGAACCCGACGGCGGAGTCCGAGAGTAATTTTGTCAATGTAACGCAACTCCAGGGGGAACTTGCGCAAGCCCGGGCACAATTGGCAGAGTTACGCACCTATTTGACGGATGAAGCGCACCAGGTCTTCACTTTGCGATCACGGATCAAGGGTCTGGAAGAACAAATTGAGGAAGAGAAGGCGCGCTTGACGGGGGACCAGAGTAATATGAACGAACTGGTCTACGACTACCAGAACCTTGTGCTGGAACGGGAGTTTGCGATGCAGGCGTATACTTCGGCGTATACCTCATTGGAAACGGCGCGTCTGGAGGCTTCACGGAAACTGAAGAATCTTGTGGTGGTAGAATCACCTGCGGTACCGACCGAGGCAAAATATCCGCGTCGTGAATTCATCCTGTTAACCGCTTTCGTCATACTCGTATTGATTTATGCACTCGGCCGCCTGGTATTGGCCGTAATTGAGGAGCACCGTATATGAGGAAACTTCATCCCCTATTTATCATTCCAGTTTTATTATTGTGCAGTGCAGCGACAGAGGCACAAACGCAAGGTGTCTTTGGTGAGAACCTGTTCTTTACACAGCGTCCAGCTGATCAGCGGAGCTTTTATAATCCGGACTACCGGATATCACAAGGCGACCAGATACGGATTAACATGTGGGGGGCTTTCACGCTGAACGAAGTGCTGCCGGTAGATGCGCAGGGTAACATTTTTATCCCTCAGGTAGGTCCTATCCAGGTTGCCGGAGTAGCCAACAGCGTATTGAATGAGGTTGTGCTAGAGCGGGTGAAGAGCGTGTTCAAGGAGAACGTGGGCGTGTATGCAAATCTCGAGACCAGCCAGGCGGTAAAAGTATATGTCAGCGGATTCGTAAACAATCCCGGCTTATACGGGGGAATGGCTTCGGATTCGGTGTTAACCTATTTACAGAAGGCGGGAGGAATTGATACCGAGCGGGGCAGTTTTATAGACGTAAGAATTAACCGTGCGAACGGCGAATCTCGAAAGATTAACCTCTATGACTTTCTGTTAGAGGGAACGATACGGATCGAGCAATTCAGTGACGGGGACGTGATCTTCGTAGGCCCGTTGCAAAATACAATTCGCTTTAACGGAGAGGTGCTGAATCCGTATCGTTTCGAGTTCAACTACCGGGAAGTCAGGGCAGAGGAAGCCATTGGATTGGCGAAACCGAAGCCGGGAGCGACACACATACTTGTCAGGCGTGACCGCGAAACGAAGGCGAACGTAGATCTTTACTCAATCAACGAACTGAGTGGAGTTGTCCTGCAAGATGGCGACCAGGTATTCGTGGAAGCAGATCACTTCCGCGAGAGTATATTGGTACGTGTAGAAGGAGAGCATTTTGGTGTCCGTCACGAAGTATTGCCGAGGGGTTCACGCCTGAGTGATCTTATTCCCCGACTTGAGCTTACGCCACGATCCCAGGAATTTTACCTGAGATTATTCCGGAACAGTGTTGCGGCACGCAGGAAGATGATGATTGAGCGCAGTCTACAGGAGCTGGAATCGAATGTCCTGACGGCACGTTCGAACAGTGCGACGGAAGCACAGATACGAACAGCAGAAGCGGATTTACTGCTTAAGTTTATTGACCGTGCCCGCGAACTGGAGCCTCTTGGTCAGGTAACGATAGGAGGTCGTGACACCTGGGAGGATGTCTATTTAGAGGATGGAGACCGGATCGAAATACCGGCGGAGACATCCCTTGTAATGGTACATGGGGAGGTTTTCTTTCCAAATGCACAGACTTACATAGAGGGAGATTCGCTTCGCGATTACATTGAGCGATCGGGCGGTTTTTCATCTACCGCAGATACGGATGAAATTATCGTGATCCGGGTTAATGGCGAAGTAGAGCGCATTGACCTGGGATTCTTCAGTGGAGACAGTTCTGTGGCCTTGAGGCCGGGAGACGAGATATTTGTATTGCCTGAGGTTGACATAAAATACCTGACTCTGGCTGGGGAAGTGAGTGAGATTATCTTCCAGTTGGCAATCGCGACAAAGACGATCCTGGATATATAAGGATTAATCTCTGCTGAACCGGTAGATTTCTTTTGTCATACCGGCCCATGTAAAATCGGTAACTGTGGGATGAAAATCGCCCTGGTGGGCGATGGCTTTCCTGAGGAGATCGATAATGTGATCCAGTGTATCATCGACTCTAAAGAGGTATCCGTTTTCACCTTGCCTGATCAAATCGGGTGCGAAACCAGTGCGGCTGGCGACGGGGACGATGTTACAGAACATTGCCTCGAGCAGGGGCAGTGGGCCGCCTTCAAGTTTTGAAGCACTGAGGAGGACATCCATTCGGGCGTAGTGCTGCGGGTAGTCTTCGTAATCCGCTTCGATATAATCTAGGTTATTGAGTTGCATCATCTCATTGAAGTGCTCCCAGTTGCTCCAAAGGCGTTCTTTCGTTTTCATTCCGTCCGGGCCCGGTGCGAGCAAGATGAAGCCAGTATCGGGCATGGACTTGATGACTTGCATGAGCAGCTCCGGAGATTTGCGTGGATAGTATGCGGAACAGATACCGATGACTTTGCCCTTGCGCTGATGGGGGCGAAATTTCCCGGGATCTGCACCACCCAGAACGACATGACTGATTTCTGGTTTGAGGCCGCTGGCAACGAGTTCATCCCGATGGAGAGAGCAGGCAAAGATTACACCAGTACATTGATTCAGGCCGGCAACAAGTTTTTCCCTGGGGATTTCTTCTTTGCTTGGATGGGTAAACCAAACGAATGTCTTACTTTGGTGGAGTTCGGGAAACTGGTGCTGGCAAGTCAGCAGTAACTGGAAATGGGAGAACCAGAAAACCCGAGCAGGCGGGAATTCACCGGTAAATTTACGGTTACGGGTAGTCCAGGCGAAACCGGTTGACTTTGGCCACTGTTCAGCGATGCGTTTACAGATGGATTCAAGGACCCAGCCGCGGTTGTATTCACTGATAACGAAAACAATGTCGGCAGTTTGGTTAACTGAGGAACTTGATTTGATGCTGAGCCGACTGCGTAGCGTAGCCAAAAAGTTCATGATGACGAAGAGTCCAGAAATTTCTCGAGAATAGTTTCCTGCCGTTTTTCCCAGGTAAATTTAGAGGCCAGCATTCTATTGTTATCATATCCTACTTCTGAAAAAGGAAATTGTTTGAGCGCGTCCCTGAAGGCGCTGTCGTAACTGTCCAAATCACCGATTTCGGACCAAGTGACAGCCAGTGACAATTCAGTAAACTCCATTAAAGCGGGCATGCGAACAGCGGCAACAGGAGTACCTGAAGCCATGTATTCGAAGAATTTGAGAGGAGATGTAATCCTGGCAGTCTCGTGGCAGCTATAGGGGAGCAAGAGGACATCTGCGGCTTGCAAGTAGGGGCTTAATTCTGAATGCGGCAGGTAGCCTGTAAAATGGACGTTGTTCAATCCCTTGGAATGTCCGAGTTCACGATACGCTTTGGCGTGACGTCCGCGGCCGCCACAGAAGCAAAAGAGGGTATCGGGGTGTTTTCTGGCGAGTTCGAGGACAAGGTCAATGCCACGATATTCGTAAAGACCTCCTGAGTAGACAGCAAGCTTGCTCCATTTACGGGCGAGCATTTCAGATCTCAGAAGGGTGGACTTCTCTTTTTGGATTTGGAGGGATTTTGAGTTCACTCCACTCTGGAGGAAGACAGTTTTATCCGGAGGCATGCCTTTCAGAATCATTGTATCCCTGACGGATTGCGAAATTCCGACAGCCAGCCGGAAGGCTGGATTGGAGGTTACAGTATTGGAATATTCCCTGATGGACTGGTGGAATGATTCATTATGATCTTCATAGATTGTTGGAATACCTGACTTAACAGCAAGCTTCACAAGTGTCCAATCACGAGTATGGATGACACCGCAGAGAGGTAGAACGGTTTGCCTGATGCCAGCGGGAATGTGGTTTGGCCTGTTCTGCAAAAATCCAGCGAGGTAACGTTTCCAGGAGGGTTGGATTAATGAAAGGATGCTAAAGCCATTATCGACGCTGTAGAAATCTTTTAATTCCCGTGCAGGTTCGGAAAGGCAGAACTTAGAACGAGAAGTATCCGGCAGGGTATAAAGGTTGCCCAGGGTGATGGCGGGGACATGGTTTAGGGCCATCGCATTGGCTGTGTTGTATGTCCATATCAGCCGGGCGCGCCCTTCCATCATGATTGGGTCTCCCAGCTTTGGGCAGACAAGATAGTATTTCCCATGGGGGACGTACGACCTGAACTTTTCAAACGCAGATAAGCTGGAAAGACTGGAGTTTTCTACCTGCACTGAGGAACATTGAGAGTCTTTGAATGGCTGTTCAATCCTACTCTTAAGGTTTTAGGAAAAATGATGTCGAAGCGGAAAGTAGTGCGCCCTTCCAAACTTCTAGTCTTCAGTCGCCGACCAAGGGAAGAGGACCTGATCACGCACCTTTCTTGCGAGTGTTTCCGCGAGGATGGGTATGGCCTGATATTCCGCCTGAACCAGGCCTGCCTGATTCAGTGCCACGGTCTGTGCCTGTAAGGGGATTTTTTGCATGAGCCGTCGGCCGGTTCTTCGTTCAATCAAACTGGCTTCGGCATGGAGTGTAAGGATGGTGCTAGCCGTGCGACCTGTATCAAACTGTTGGAGAGCGCCTGTTTCACGTGTCAAATCAACCAGCACAACGTCCAGGATCACATCTGCAGAATCCCTGTTCTGAAGGGAAATCCGACCTGACTGAAGGAATGCTTCCCTTAAGTTTTCGGTGATAAGAGCCTGCGCCTGAGGGATGATTTCAAATACTTCAATGGGTGTTATGTAGATCGATTCGTAAGCAACCTCTTCTGGAGGACCGAGCTGGTAATGATTACAGCCAGACAAAACGAGCAGTATTCCGAATACGGCAAGAGAGAGCCCGTTGAATGTATGCAGCGTAGACAGCACCCTTACAATTTACTGGAATACGCCTTCGTTGGGATCCAAGGGGATTTCTCCTTCAGTATCCTTTTCCTCTTCAGGTTCGTCCGTAGTAGCGGGCTGTCTTTCACGGGCGGCGACGGCGGGAAGATCTTCGACGGGGTCGTAGTTATCCCAGAACTTAAAGTATGCCCATGCGGTACGTTTGGGGTAGTTTCCTTCCGGATAGGCTGCCAAGACCTGCTCGATATCCACGAGGTAATCTCTTGCTTCGTTGGCAGCCTCAGACTCCGGATCAATCGTAATCGCCTCGTTGAAGTAAATTTCTGCAGCCTCGAAATTATCCCTGTAGTGAAAGTAGAATTGACCCATTTCGAGTTTACTTTTGGCCAAAATGTTGCGGTGTTCATCCAATCCGCGTTCACCCTCAGCGATAACCGGGCTATCCGGATAAAGGATCAAGTAATCCTGAAAATAGCTGATTGCCTCCTGGGTGGCCGACTGGTCATAGGATATGCCTTTAACCAAATCGCTGAATGTCTGGGCCATCCGCAGATAGGCGTCGGAGGTCAGCATGCTGTTCGGGTAGTTATTGATGAGACGATCCAGTGCCTGAACAGCCACCATTGTGTTGCCCTCTGCCTGGTTGAGCAGTGCAATCCGCATCAGGGATACGGGGGCGTATTCACTGTAAGGGGCATTTATAACGATATCATTGTAAATCCTGATGGCTTCACTGCGTTCGCGACTGGGGATGACCCATAACCAATAAACATTATCACCATTTTCCAAAGCAGTTGCGATCTCGAACTGCATTTTGATGATCTCATTAAAGTGCGGGAAATTGGGGTAATAGAGGACAAGGCGCTGGAGGGATTTATGGGCGTCTTCCCAATCGTGATCGATGATATCAATCTTTGCGGTATGAAACAATGAATCGGCGGCATGTTTACTAACGGTGTATTCCTTCCAGACGGTTTTGAAGCGACCGCGTGCTTTTGAATACCGTCCTTCCTTGAAAAGCTTCATACCTTCTTCGTAAAGGGGCTCAGCTCTCTTGTTTTGTTCTTCCAGGGAGAGGTTATCGTAATCATCTCCGTCGAACCACCACCAGATTGCATGAGTGGATTGGGGAATAGCCGATATGGTTATGGATATCAGCAGGAATGTAATTCTTTTCTTGATAAAGCTCATTTTTTGCCCTGTGGGTTATTTAGGTGGGCAAAGAGGATTTATAAAATACTCTAAAACAGTTACTTAATGCCATTTTATCAGGGTTGAGGCCCAGGTCAAGCCCGCACCGAAAGCCACCATGAGAACATAATCGCCTTTCTGGATACGGCCATTGCGGACAGCTTCATCGAGGGCCAGTGGGATAGAAGCTGCAGAAGTATTACCAAATCTGTCCAAATTAACCTTAAATCGTTCCAAACCAATGCCAAGATGCTGT
>CAYQCG010000105.1:0-6763 GCA_964415925.1 uncultured Puniceicoccaceae bacterium
TTAAACCAGTCAAAAACAGGACCGAAGAATGCAACCGCATTTTCTGGGTAGCAGACCCCTGTGAACGAGGCGTGCCCCCCTTCGGGAAGTAATTTTACCGCTGGCGAATTGGCTGTTTTTTCCAGTTCAACTACGTTCATTGTTTTTCATGAATAATGCCTGTAATATACAATACTGGCTATTGTCGGTTTTAGGGAAAAGATTAATTACCAGATTGTTCCCTGTCCTTATTCGGATGTCATATAATCCTAAACCGGCACTCGGGCCGGGTGTTTCCCAGGGCATCCGGGAACGTTCTTTCTTTTTGTGCCTGAGTTGCCCGATATCAAGCCTATTCAGGTAATTGATTCTTTCATGGAGATCTTTCACCCTGTGGTTCGGTAGTTCATTCAGGCTGCATAGCTTGATGACTGCATCATCCTTATACAATGCCAGTTCATGGTAGCCCGGTCCGTGTTCTATAAGGTTTTGGCCCAACTCGATAAAAACTGCAAAAATGTTCCGCGTTGGATATCCGTCAAATTTCATCCCCCTGATACTTTCACCAAGCAAAACGAGTTCATCTGTACTCAAACGGCCTGTGTATTGGACGAGGATATTTGAAGCTTTCATATCCAGATACTTCTCGAGTATTGATGCAGCCATAACCGTTAAAGTATCCGGAAACTCATGACGAGTATGTCATCTGTCTGTGCATTACTTCCCGCCCAACCGGAAAATACCTTATTCAGTGAATCCCTTTGTTCGGTGACACTCATATTGCAGAGCCACTGCAACAATTCCAGAAACCGGGTACGTTTATAAGTTTGATTATCATCACCACCGATCTGATGATAAATACCATCCGTAAAGAGATAGAAGCTGTCCCCCGGCTCTATTTTTAATCTTCTGGTTGTAAACTGCTTATCCTTGTTGCGTCGGTAGCCTCCGGTTGTTGAACGGCTTCCCTTCAGCCGGGTCAGTTTAGAATCCCGCATTCGGCATAGATCGAGTCTTGCCCCCGAAAATAGTAATTCCCTGCGGTCCGGTGAAAAATTGCAAATTGCCATGTCCATGCCATCACTGATACGTTGACCGTCACCTTGTCTTTGTAGGGTCTTTACCAGTAGTGCATCCAGTCTCTTCAGTATCTGTCCCGGTTCAATTTCATTCTACGATACAACAACTTGCTGCAGTAAGTTGGTTCCCAGAACAGTCATAAAGGCTCCCGGAACCCCGTGGCCGGTACAGTCTGCTACAACGAGGACGATGGACCCGTCTCCGTTCTCGTGATACCAGCAAAAGTCCCCGCTGACCACATTGCGCGGCTTATTGTATATAAAGGCTTCCTTGAAAAGTGTACTGACCTCATGGTCTGTGGGTAAAAAGGACTCCTGTATCCTTCGGGCATACTCGATGCTCTGGCTGATGTGTTCATATGCATCCGAAATTTGCACAAGATTCTCAAGATGCTGACGGGCTGCGTGATTACTTCTTGTCAGGGCAAGTTTTGTCTCCTCCAGTCTTTGCAGCGCTGTCTCTAGTTCCTGGTTTGTCAGCTTCAGATTGCGAGTCTCAGCTACAAGGTTTTTTTTCTTTGTTTGCAAACTTGGTAAATCTATCCCTGCCCTCCTGAATACAAGCCAGTAGTAAGCTCCACCGGCCAAGCCAAAGCTGACCACTGCGGCAGTCACGCTGTACACTGCCCCAGTCGGCCAAAAAGCCTGGAATATCTCTGATATTTGTAACACTGGCTACTTTATCGGTAAATTATATGCACATTCAACGAATTACCCGCTGGATAGGCCATTTCACATAGTTGACAGATATGAAAAATTCCTTTTCCATCATCTTCAGCTAGGTCGACCTGTTTTGTAGGCAGGCTCCATCAGTCACTAAACGGGTATATCACAGATCAACCCGTATGTTGATGACGAAGTATCGAAAGCCGCTTGTACGGTATCAGACCCTTATATGGATAAAAAGAATCAATCGAATCCCCAGCAGAACGAAAGCTATCAGGTATCAGGACTTTATGAGCCACAAGGCAACAAGACCGGTACCCTACTCGACTTTGACAGGGGTGGCAGGACCCATCCCACGGATCCATTCGTACCCAGGGAACTCGTCAGGCGCTTTAAAATCCGTCCCGGTAGCACAATCGTAGGTCAGGCCGTCAGGGAAAACCGATTTCCTAACCCGAAAATCCGGTTTATTGAAACAGTTGACGGTCTGAACGTTGAAAAGCGTAAAAAACAGTTGGAATTCAACCAGCTCACAACCGTTACTCCGGACCAGTGGCTTAGACTGGAAACCAAGGATGGTGCCATGACTACCCGTATGATGGATATTTTCTGTCCCATCGGTAAAGGACAGAGAGGCTTGATCGTGGCACCCCCACGGACCGGCAAGACCACCCTTTTGCGTGACATAGCCCTGGGGGTTATCGAGAACCATCCAGAGTGCTATACCATGATGCTCCTGGTCGATGAACGCCCTGAAGAAGTCACTGACTTACGCCGGAGCTTGCCTTGTCACGTCTTCGCCTCTTCTAACGATGAAGATTTGAAATCCCATCTCCGTATTGCCGAACTGGCTATCGATCATGCCAAGCGGTTGGTTGAAGCCGGACAGGATGTCGTTATGCTCCTCGATTCTCTGACCCGCGTATCACGTGCCTACAACAGTAGCAAGGGAGGTGGCGGCAGGACGATGACGGGTGGTCTCGACATACGCGCGCTGGAAAAACCACGCCAGCTGTTTTCCTCCGCACGTAATACAGAGGAAGCCGGGAGCCTCACTATCATCGCATCTGCACTGATTGAAACGGGTAGCCGTATGGATGAATTGATTTTTCAGGAATTTAAGGGTACCGGAAATATGGAAATGGTTTTGGACCGGAAATGTGCTGAATTGCGCTTATGGCCCGCGATTAACATTGCCTCATCTGGAACCCGCAGGGAAGAACTCCTGCTCGATCCGAAAACCCTCGAGAAATGCCATTTCTTCCGTCGCGCAATGGCCAATATGAAAATTGAGGATGCCTGTGAAACGGCCATCGAGCGTCTTGGAAAGACAAAAGACAATCGTGAGTTTCTTGCTTTAATTGATATCTAGTCTCCTCACTTACCCTTATCAACGCCTAACCCACCTCATTAATAATTTTTTGCTTGCTGGCAGCAATAGCCTGAAATTAGCTCCTGAGTTTTATTCATGCTTAATTTTGCGGATCAATGCCTGGACATGGCGCGCTCCATGTTGGGTCACAACCTGGAAGCCATTAATCCTGATGGCACTATTAAACCAGCCAGCGGGGAACAGCCACGATTGGATGAGCCCGGTCATGCGGCCCTCGCGATTGGTGAATTCTACCGTGCAACCGGTGAATCAACTCTGGATGATCATGACCTGATCGACCTCGCTGCCAGATGCATAACAGCACAGGCATTCACTGAGGACGAACATGAGAACGGCCTCGGTTATGCCGCACTTGCACTCCTCTCCTTCAGTCCCGCCAAAGATCGTAATCCCGTTTGGGAAAGGCTCCTGGATGAAACCCGTGACCGTCTCGACAAACGGTTGTTGGCACGCACGGATTACACCAATCACTTTCAGGCCTTCAATATCGCAAAAGCTGTAGCCCGCTATAGCATGGGCCTTTCAAAAAAGGACGAGACCGGTAAGCTTATCGACCGCTTTATCGAACGGACGCAGCAGAACAGCTCAGCAGGTTATCCCGACGACGCCCCAGATATCGGTATCGGTGGCCTTTTTGATATCTATGGAATGGTCTCTCTGATATTTATCCGCCAGGCCTTACAGTTACATGCCAACATCCATTTACGTGACCGGAAGTTGCCCAGTTTGAGAACCCACGCCGAAAAATATATTAAGTTAATTCCTGACATGGTTCGCAGCGATGGTCTGGGATGGGCTTACGGCAGAAGGATCGGGGCTTATGGTCAAATGCACTGCATCAGTTTGTTGCTTCAGGGCATGCGGGATGGATGGATTACCGAAGAACAGAAACCTCACTATTACGATATACTCCGAAGGGTCTTCCAATTTTTCTTCATGACTTACCTCGACCAGGAAAAAGGGGTTTTGGTCGTTAGAGATCCGGAAAGGGACACATCCATCGAACATACTAGTCGGATCGCAGATTTTGACGGTTCCCGCTACCTGAGCCAATGGTCCCGATTAGCTCGCTCCATTGGAGGTTCGATGAATCCCCAACCTCAAGCGCCCCGTACAAGCGGACGGTTTGTTATTTTTGATAAGGGAAGCAAAAAAGAACAAGGTCTCTTTATTTATAATGATTCAGCCAGCAAACTAAATATACAGCTCCCCTTAGTCAGCTCATCCGGGTTGGCCGGCAGCGATTATCTCGCATTCCCGCATTGCCCCGGCGTCTTCGACTGGCCGGTGAACCGTTACATGCCCATAATGGTTCCTGAACTGACCTTCGACGGCAAGAAGGTTGTTCCCTGCTTTTATGGTCGCCATTGTATAACTGGCATGGGGCTGCGCAAATCATTCTACTTCCGGTATGAACAACCGGAGTTTATTACCACCGACATGGAAATTTTACCCGGCATTGGCAGCGTGAAAGTCTCATGGGAATTTTCCGGAGGTAAAATCAAGAGTGACTTTACCTTTAGTGTTAAGGGACAACAGGTGCTTGA
Organism: uncultured Puniceicoccaceae bacterium; assembly: GCA_964415925.1. Lineage (GTDB taxonomy): Bacteria > Verrucomicrobiota > Verrucomicrobiia > Opitutales > Oceanipulchritudinaceae > CAYQCG01. The sequence continues at coordinate 4,665 of CAYQCG010000105.1, forward strand.
ACATTTCCGCTACTGCCTCGCAATCGCAACGCCCCATTCAACATATACCTATCCTCAAACTTTATGCCTTGGAGAGGAGGGATTGCGTTGCAACGTCTTGAAAGATGATTTCCACGCCGTCTGGCAGGAAACGGAAGCGGTTACCCAGGAACCTTCCTACAAGACGTATTGGGGCAATATGCATTATGTCCAGACACTTGAAAGGGACCATCCCTTAACGATGCGTCCTGGACAACAGTACCGGCTTACCTTGACCTTCGAACCTGACATCACAACAAGTTCCGGGGTTTAGGCGAATGCTCTCAGTCCGGATAATACCCTGTCTGGACGTTCATGCAGGGAGAGTGGTCAAAGGTATCAAGTTTGTGGATCTGGTGGATGCCGGCGATCCGGTGGAATCTGCTACAACCTATGAACAACAGGGTGCGGATGAACTCGTCTTTCTGGACATCACCGCCTCACATGAGGAGAGACCCATCATTCATGAGGTTGTTGAAAGTACGGCTGCCAAATGTTTCATGCCGTTAACCGTTGGCGGGGGCATCCGCACTTTAGAGGATATTCGCCGGATGTTGAATGCCGGTGCTGACAAGGTCAGTCTGAATACGGCAGCTGTCAAGAATCCGGACCTTGTGGCCAAAGCCTCTCAAAGATTCGGTAATCAGTGTATCGTCGTCGCGATTGATGCTAAAAAAGTCGAGGGCCTGGAACGTTGGGAAGTCTATACTCATGGTGGGCGTAACCCAACCGGTCTTGATGCAGTTGAATGGGCACAACGGATGACTGCACTAGGAGCCGGGGAGTTGCTACTAACCAGTATGGACGCGGATGGAACCCAGTCAGGATACGACATAGGGCTTACTGCTGCGGTTAGCAGGGCAGTCGAAATCCCCGTCATTGCCTCAGGTGGAGCAGGTAATCTGGAACATCTCGCAGAGGTAATGCGTGAGGGTCATGCCAGTGCTGTCCTTGCTGCCTCGATATTTCATTTCGGTACCTACACCGTGGAAGAAGCCAAGAAATATCTCTCTCAGGCAGGATTGCCCGTTCGTCTTCTCTAGGGGCGCTTTCTCAATAACAGGCTCATGATTTCCTTTCTTTCTTCGAATTTGAAAAGCCAAAGAAAACCAAAATAAAATCCTGCAGATAAAGGAATCACCACTGCGACAATTATAAATGCTTCACTTTTAGCGGACATACCAAGAAACGTGATCGAGTTGTTGAGAGCCAGGGCAATACCGGTCATCAGGATAGTCGATCCAAGAATCTGTATCAGGCTATTCATCGGCAAGATCGGCACAGAAAATCTCCGGTCCCTTCTTAGCCTCAGGCTTAACAGGATATAATTCGATAATCCGGCAATTATATTCGCTACAGCCAGGCCATACATTCCATAGGGTTGCATCAAGACCAGGGACAATATCAGGTTCACGAGAAATACAATTCCCGCAATTCTCATGGGGGTTCGCATATCCTCACTTGCATGAAACGCCCTCGTGGCAAGCCCTGTCATCCCGTAGAGAGGCAATGCCAGTGCATACAAAGCGAGGATATCTCCAGTTATTTCCACATCGTTTATGGAAAAGGCTCCCCAGTTGAACAATGCTGTCAATATAGGCTCTCTTAAGGCGATCAGGCCTGCCATTGCAGGTAATGTGATAGCGATCACGACTCTCAGGCCCTTTTCATAGTTCCGCTTAAAAGCCACGTAGTCACCCCGTGCATAATATGAAGACAAGCTCGGAAAAAGCACCGTGACAACCGATATCACGAAGATGCCTAACGGTAACTCTATCAGACGGTTTGCCAGATAAAGTATGGAAACCGCCGATTCACTCACCCATAATGCAAGCAACCTCGATACAACGGTATTAATCTGGAAAATGGCTGCTCCCATCAGGCCGGGAAAAAATAGTTTCCAGACTTGATTCAACTCTTCATCCTTGCGCATTATTAATGTGCCTTTCCAGCCTTTTATCTTTAATGATATGGATGGAAGGAGTAATTGCAGCAAGCCACCCACCCAAATACCTGCACATACGTAACCCAAAGTCTGGATACCACTTTCCACCAGCCAGGGGCCTCCCATACCCAGTGCA
>CAYQCG010000106.1:0-6679 GCA_964415925.1 uncultured Puniceicoccaceae bacterium
GGATTACCTCTTGCGCATGCTGGCGACCGTCGTTTCCAAGGATGGGGTGATGATGATCAACGTGGGTCCTAAAGGGGACGGCACATGGGTCGACGAAGACGTCGAAAGCTTCGAGGAAATTTCACAATGGTGGAGTGATCATGGCGACTCCATCCGTGGTGCGGGTCCTGCGGATTTAGCCGTCCACAACTGGGGTGTCATTACGCGCAAGGGTAATGACCTCTTCCTCCATGTCTTTAATTGGCCCGAAGACCGGAAACTCAAGGTTGGTGGACTCAGGGCACAGGCAAAATCAGCGGTCATGATGAGTGGAAACAAAACTCTGCCCTTCAGACAATTAAACGGCCTCCATGTCATCGACCTGCCGGCAGACCCCGGAAAACCTTTTCATACCGTTATCAGGCTGGTATTCGATACCAAGCCGGAAGGTGAAATGTTGCGGCCACTCGAACCTGCCATCAACAACCGACTCCATGTCTACGACACGCCTCTGATCAGTAATGGTCTTCAGACTACGAATGGCGTTGGTGATCGGTGTTATTTGCATTCCTGGTCGGACCCGGAAGACCAGGTTACCTGGAAGGTCAGCCTCGGCGAGACAACTGAATACCGGGTGCATATCATTTACGACCTTCTCGAGAATGGTGACTTCAATGACCGGTATCAGATTGCGATCGGTGGAAAACGTCTCACCGAAAAAGTGAGCCTTCAGGGTAGCGGTGATGAGCGGTTTATTAATGAAGAACTCAAGCTCATGCGTATGGATTCCATAAGGGGTAGGGGAACGATTCTTACCTCGGATACACTGGGCAGGATTACCTTGGAACCGGGACAATATGATCTCACCTTAAGTGCCCAGAATACCATTACAAGCAACGAACTCTTCAGGCCTCGGTCGATAATTCTCGAGCCGGTAAAGTAGATTTTTGATCATGATAAGATTTATTCTACTCACATTCTTCGCAGGATGGATCTTGGCCTGTTTGGCTAATGCTAGAATTGATAACAGGCCCAACATCGTCCTGATGATGGCCGATGACCTTGGCTATGGTGACACCGGATTCAACGGAAATAAAATCATTCAGACGCCCTATATGGACAATCTGGCGGAGCAGGGTGTTGTCTTGACTCATTTTTACGCCGGTAACGCCGTCTGCTCTCCCACCCGTGCCACCTGCCTCACCGGTCGCCACCATGATCGTATGGGCATTTGGTTTGCCAACCAGGGGCACTTGCCCGCTCAGGAAATTACATTGGCGAAAATCCTCAAAGATAAAGGCTACACCACCGGCCATTTCGGTAAATGGCACCTCGGAACCCTGGACAGAGAAATTTCCTCCAAAGGTAAAAATCGCAAACCGGCATTGAACTACTCACCCCCGTGGGAGCGCGACTACGATGTTTCATTCGTCACGGAATCCGCTGTAAGTACATGGAACCCAGGTTTGGGTAAACGGGCGGTTAACAATCCCTTCTATGAAAACGGTGTAGCGCTTGACGGTAAGGATGAAAGCTTACTCGGCGGCGCCGCCCGGGTCGTCGTGGACCGGGTCGTTCCTTTCATCGAAAAAGCTGCGGCGGTCAGCCAGCCTTTCCTCGCCGTTGTCTGGTTTCATGCGCCCCATGAGGATATCGAAGCGGGTCCGCAATACCTCGAAATGTATCAAGGCCACGGAGAGGGTGCCCACTATTACGGATGTATCACTGAAATGGATGAACAGGTCGGCCGCATTCATACAACACTGGAGAATGCAGGAATAGCTGGTAATACCCTGATCTTTTTCTGCTCCGACAACGGTCCGGAAGGCAGTGCCCAGCTCAGGGGGCGCAGAGTTGGTGTCACGGACGGTTTGCGTGGCAGGAAACGCGATCTCTATGACGGAGGCGTACGCGTTCCCGCCTTCGCCGTTTGGCCCGATAAAATTGAACCCGGGACAAGCAATGATACCATTCTCAGCACACTCGATTATTTTCCCACTATCAGGAACATTGTAGGGTATGAGATGCCCGATACTCGTCCGATTGACGGTGAAAACATCCTCCCGGTCCTGATCGGGAAAACCCATCAACGAGCCAAGGCCATTCCGTTTCGTGCCAGGGGTATCGGTTCCCTCGTTAGGAACGGTTTCAAATTTTTACTGCCGTCCCGCGAACTCTTCGACCTGACTAAGGACTGGCCGGAAGAAAATAATCTCGCTGCATCTATGCCCGGTGTTGTCGCTAATATGGAGCGCGAATTGATTGCCACTTTTGAAAGCATTAAGAAAAGCCATGCAGGTGATGACTACGGTGATCCTTCGTTCAAGCCCGTCGATTCATGGAGGCCTCTGGTAATATCCACAGATGAGAACAATCGGAGGTAGCAATGCGGAAACTTCTATGCCTCAGCCTCTTTCTCGCTCTCGGCCAGTCAATTAGGGCTGAAAGACCCAACATTGTTTTTCTGTTTTCAGATGACCAGTCTACCTACTCTGTCGGCTGTTACGGCAATGAGGATGTGCAGACACCGAACATGGACCAGTTGGGGGCCGATGGGATCATCTTCGACCGTCACTACAACACCACGGCCATCTGTATGGCCAGCCGTGCAAATGTTGTCACTGGCATGTACGAATACAAGATCGGTTGCAACTTTGGCAAGGGTAACCTGACTGAAGACAAATGGAAGCTCTCCTACCCGGTATTACTGCGTCAGAACGGTTACCTTACCGGCTTTGCTGGAAAGGTTGGCTTCCGGGTCGGTAAGAAGGAGCCCGATGAGACACAATTCGACATGTATGGAGGCTCACCCGGGCAGACCAGCTATGAAACCAGAAAAAACAAGTCGATGGCTGCCTACGCCGATCGCTACCCGCACTCCACGCTTTCCTATGGAGCGTTCGGGCAGGACTTCATCAAATGGGCCGTAAAAGAAGATAAGCCCTTCTGCCTTTCCATCAGTTTCAAGGCTCCCCATCGGCCCGTTACTCCTGATCCGAAGTTTGATCATATTTACGACGGCAAGACGTTCACCAAGCCCGCCAATTTTGGCAGGAAGTACGGTACGCACCTTTCAGAGCAAAGTAAACAAGGTCGTCAGTACGCCCGTTTTACGGATTGGAATTACGACACCGATTACGATCAGGTAATGGCGAAATATCATCAACTCGTCTACGCAGTTGATGTCGCCGTGGGCATGATTCGGGAAGAACTCGTAAGGCAGGGTGTCGCCGACAATACCGTCATAATTTTCTCCAGTGACAACGGTTTTATCTGTGGTTCCCACGGCTACGCTTCCAAAGTCCTCCCCATGGAGGAATCCTCCAGGGTTCCGCTCATCATCTATGACCCCCGAAGCAATACGTCAGGCAAGCAACTACGCTCCGATGCCCTGACTGGTAACATAGATTTCGCACCTACCATCCTCGAACTGGCTGGACTGCCTGTCCCCGAGAATATGGATGGTCTTAGCCTGCTTCCACTCATCGAAAATCCGCACTCTGACATCCGGGAGCATATGGCCTTCATCAATACATGGGGTCCAGTAGCAACCACATGCCTCACTGCCCTGACCAAGACACACAAATATACTTATTGGTGGTACGGTAATGACAAGATGCGTCCTACTGAGGAGTTATTTGATCTGGTCAACGATCCCTTGGAAATGCGGAATCTTGCCCAAAGTCCCGACTATCAGGCGACCTTGGAGCAAATGCGCCTATACTACGACAGGGAACTCGCCGCATGGAAGCTGACAGCAGATGAAAATTACGAGATATATGGGACGCTTTTTGATCGTGATGTGCCCGTATCATTAAAAGCCAACCATCTTACGAAAGAGAATAAGGAAAAAACATGAATTACAATTACATCATCGGATTCATTTTAAGTTGCATTCTGATTCCCCTTACTGCTGAAGCAGCTACATCGAAGCAGGACAAGCCCAACATCGTATTTATCCTCGTGGATGACATGCCTTGGTGGGGAACCTCGGTTGCACAGCAGGAAGGCAATCCTCAGTCCACATCCATCTATCGGATCACCCCCAATGTCCAAAAACTGGCCGCACAGGGAATGACTTTCTCCAATGCCTATGCCGCTGCCGGCATGTGCGCACCTTCGCGTGCCAGTATACAGACAGGTCTTTCTCCGGCCCGGCACTTGTTCAGTGGGAATGGCAATTTTGGAGAAGACTGCCCGCCCGAGGTTGTCTATACCGTTAATAACAGGAATAAGGAGGAATGGCTCATTGAACCCTCACCCATGGGATCCCTCAATTCGAAGTTCATGACAATCGGGGAAAAACTCAGGGAGCAGGGCTACGCAACTGCACACATCGGAAAATGGCATATCTATGGCGGCGGTCCTGAACTTCATGGCTATGACCTCAGTGATGGGGAAACATCTAACGTCGAAGGCAGACCGGAAAGCGGTATCGAGCCCGGGGATCCGAAGCGTATTTTTAGCATTACCAGGAAAAGCCTCAGGTTTATCGATCAGCAACATGCAGCCGGGAAGCCGTTCTATGTGCAGCTCTCACATTATGTCGAACATAATAAGCAAATGTCGCTGCCGGAGACTTTGGATGAATTCAATAAGCTAAAGTCCATTTCAGCTATCGATAACCAAAGGTATCAGCGCGAGGCATCCTCTCACGGTGCGGCCGTCAGGGATCTCGACACTTCTGTGGGTATACTGCTCGAACATCTCGATAAACTCGGTATCCGTGACAACACATATGTTATCTTTACTTCGGATAATGGTAAAGGTCTTTACAATGGCAGGGAGAGTATTCTGAGAGGTGATAAATGGTGGCTCTGGGAAGGCGGTATTCGTGTCCCCTTTATTATTTCAGGCCCCGGCATTGAGGCTCGTTCGCGCTCAGGTTTGAATATTGTCGGTTATGATATGCTGCCGACGTTTTATGAAATCGCCGGCGGGGATCCGCGAGAACTCGCAGGCAATATCGACGGGGAAAGCTTGTTGCCCATATTTGAACAGAAGGACACGTCCGGATTCAATGACCGAGCCTTGTATTTTCACTACCCACACTCGAGAGGTTCAACAGCTCATTCCGCTATCATAAAAGGCGATTACAAGCTATACACCTTTTACGAAATCCCCCATCAACCACACCTGTTCGACTTGAATAATGATTTGGGTGAGTCAACCAACCTGTCGTCCCGTATGCCCGACCTGACACTAGCACTCTATGATGAGCTGCACTCATACCTGCAGCGCGTGGGGGCCTATTATACAAGGCCAAATCCCTATGCCGATGAAACCCAGCCTCGCTTTGATCCGGATTCTGACATGCCGCCTGTCTCCAGGCAAAATCAACTTACACTTCAAAATAAACCGAGGGAGAGAAGTTGATGCGGGGCCGGTTTCTGGGAAGTTGCCTGCTATGTTCTCTGCCTGCCTTTATTGCAGTCGGTCATGCATCGGCTGGAGTAGCACAGAATACTCCCGGGAAAAGTAGGCCCAACATCATCATCATCTATACCGATGACCAGGGATACGGCGATGTCAGTGCCCTGAATCCCGAGGCAAAATTCACGACACCCAACATGGATCGGTTGGCCAGGGAAGGTATTATTTTTACCCATGGCCACAGTTCGGAGTCCGTCTGCACCCCCTCACGATACAGCTTGCTGACAGGTCGCTACAGCTGGCGCACCTCGCTCAAAAGAGGCGTTTTTCGGGCGGAGGCTCCTTGTCTGATCGAGGACGGCCGCATGACGATTGCCTCAATGCTGCGTGACAACGGCTACAACACCGCAATGGTCGGTAAGTGGCACCTCGGTATGGATTTTCCCGGTACGCCCGAAAATCGTGACTGGTCACAACCTGTAAGGGATATGCCTTTGGATAAAGGTTTCGAGTATTTCTACGGTATTCCCGCATCGCTCAATTACGGGATCCTCGCATGGTTCGAAGGGCGTTACGCCAAAGTGCCTCCCACACTCTACACCAGGAAGAAACCCAATCCGCGGTTTATCGATTACCGCATTTTGCCGCCTTACGAGAAAACCACCGACTTGACGACGGTGAACACCAATAACTCCCCCTACATCGAGGTCGCTGAGGATTTTATTGATAACCAATGCCTCACACGCTTCACCGATAAGGCCATTGAGTGGATGAAAGCTAAAGGCCCGGATGCCGGAAACGGTAAGCCCTTCTTCCTTTACCTGCCTTACACCTCTCCCCACTACCCGGTATGCCCACTGCCTCAATTCCACGGTCAGGGCGAATGCGGTGCCTACGGCGAATTTGTCATCGAGACCGACTACCATATCGGTCGCATCCTGGATTTTCTCGATGAAACAGGACTCGATCAGAATACCCTCATCGTTTTCAGCAGCGATAATGGTCCCGAACACTCCTGGAAAGACAGGATCGATGAATACGACCATTTCAGCAGCCACATCTACCGTGGCGGAAAGCGCGATATCTACGAAGGCGGACACCGGGTTCCTTTCCTCGTCCGTTGGCCCGCGGGGATCAACGAACCCGGCCGGACATGGGATAAGCTCGTCGGCCAGGTCGATCTCATGGCCACCTTTGCTGACCTCATTGGAATATCTCTTCCCGATAATGCGGGCGAGGACAGCCAGAGCTTCGCTGCCGTTCTAACCAATCCGGACTCTGAATCTCAGCGCCTTCCCTTGATCAATTTTTCCAGTGGCCGTTTCGC
>CAYQCG010000107.1:0-6672 GCA_964415925.1 uncultured Puniceicoccaceae bacterium
GGCAGCGACCACTCAAGGGATGGGGTTTGGGTGGTTTCGAAGAAGCTTATCCATTAGTAGCAGGGGATGAGTTTTACGGAAAAATGTATCAATATCATTCAATGAATTTCTATAAACTCATTCCTGTCCATTATGCCCATCAGGACTGGCTACAATATCTGGCTGAATTAGGTATTCTGGGTATGATCCCTCTTGTGGCGGGCTTTATAATTCTCTATCGAAGCCGGAACCGTACAGAAACCGCCCCGGTTAATTTATGGCTGGAGCGTGGCTGCGGCCTCATCCTGGTATTCTCAATGATGGATTACCATCTACAAAATCCCGTATTATGGTCGCATTTTTGCAGCTTTTTTGCTCTTGCCTGCTGCCTGTCCAGGGAAGCTATTCTACCAGGATCCAGAGGCACCGATATTGAAGGTAAACCGCGTGTAATCGTTAAATAAGAAATTGGATTGTTGATCTTGATATAGATAGCTCGTGTTCAGTGATATGTTCTTGGTCAATATATATCGCACATTCACAGAATAGCTATAATTATCATCATCCCGTGCTAGAATTGTTTCGTCATAATTGGTCAAATCAATAGTAAAACCGGCATTTGCTGTCAGTCGTTTTGTTAGCGTCCGGGAGATGAAGATACTTCCATAAGTTCTACTATTGTTTATCCCTAAAATACTCGTCTCAAGTTCGCGTCTACCTTGTATGGATAAAGATGTTAACTCATTGATGTCCCATTTTAAACTTGCACTGAAACCTGGATCAGCCTGCGTATTCTGATCAGGTGTATCGACCTGCCTGATGTCAATACCCACACCAACATTACCTGAAAGTTTTGGCAAGATACGACCCGACGCAATCAAGTCGAATTCATACCGATCACTGTCAGACAAGTTATCGTCGCGGTCTGTGAGGTCGCGTCCACCTCTGGCTGATAAGTGAAATTCAGAAACTTGTTTCTTTGGTAATCTACATTTACACCCAAACGTACACTTTCTCTCGTTCTCAAATTAGGCTGGATGAATGTGTTGGTTATGGGATCAAAGAAACCGTCAACAGATCTGGGATCCTGACGGTTGTAACTCAGACTCATTCTTGTCGATAAATCCCTCCGTAATGAATACCGTACACCCATTGACGCTGAATAGATATCTTCTTTTGTCCTTGCCCCGACTTCCGGACTGGAATCCGATTCCAGTTGATATGAGAAATTTGTATCAACCGAGAAGCGTCTTCCTCCAAAAATGTCGGTTGGGCTAAAGTTGAAATTGTAACTGACGTCGCTGTAGTTTACACTCGTATTCTCCAGGAATAAACCCTGGGAAAAGTCAAGGCCTGCGCCGACTGTGTAATATGTGCGTTCACTGTTATAATCCAGACCAACTCTCAATACACTAAGATAATCATCCACAGCGATCGATCGAGTGAATATATTACTGTCATAACCGAGGGTGGCTCCTGCTGAAAGTGTTACTTCACCACCTGCAAATCTTGTCAGGCCGTTGAGAGAAGACACAGACATCACTGCTGTGGCGGCAAGCAAAGGAGCAAGTTTAAGTTGTATGTTTGATATTGCTCTCATTTGCTGAAAGTGAAACGAGGTTTTCGCTCAATATTTTTTGCCAGTCATTAGCTCGTTGGCTAAAGAGACATTCTCTTTCACATAAATAGCGCGCATCTTTACCCATGGCAAGCAGGGTCTGGGGATCATTTTTCAATTCCATAATTCGGTTTGCCAAAAACTGTGCATCACCCGTCATGATCGAATATCCGATATTATGACTTTCAATGGAATTCGCAAGATGAGATTTCTTTTCCCCTATGAAAAGCATGGGCCGGCCTGCAGCCAGTATTCCGTAATATTTACTGGGAAACACCAGGTCCTTGAAGTCTGGATGAAGGCATAGCCAGTGGACATCCGGCACACTCAGGCTGAGGCTTAAATCAGACCTCGGCTGGTAAGGTTTAAAACAAAATCTTTGCTGTAGCTCTGACGGTATGTCTGCCTCAAGCTTTTTTCGCAAGGCTCCTGAACCGATAAACACATAACGGATATCCCGCTCGTTTCGCAGAATCCTGGTTGCTTCGAGGAATGTATGATATTCATGTACTCGTCCAAGGTTACCGGAATATCCCACCACAAAAGTGTCCTGAAGATGCCACTCAGTGCGCAGGGGATTATCTTCTTTGGGGACAGGCCTGATAATGGAGTCATCAGACCAGTTAGGTATGATCTGAATACGCTTCTCATTATACTTGCATTGATGCTGCACAAAATCAGCCATGTCTTTCCCTAGTACGATTACTTTCCTACTGAGTTTGAAACTACCATTCCTCAACCATTGAAGGGGTAGTTGTATTATACGCCAAAGCGCGCTATTTTGTGATTTCGGCCCAAGTGCTATTTCGGGAAAGATGTCCTGGCACCACTGGTAGAGTATGGCTCCTCGCAGTTTGGTTACCAGAGAAACCGGGACACCCAGTAAGGGAGGGTCCGTTTTTGCTACGATCAAGTCATTGCTTTTGACATAGAAAAGCAGTTTGAAGGTAATAAGCAGGTAAAAAGTAAGGTAGTCAAAAAAGCGTCCCAGTAAGTTACTGCGGCCAAATCGAGTGGTGCTGATCCGTAATATCCTGACCCCCTTATGTGTTTCCTTGTGGGGAAGTTTTCTTTGCGGATCCGTGTAGAGTTGATTTGCTACGATCACCGTAACGTCCCAGCCTTCGCCAGCCAACCAGGTCGATAAATCGCTGAGTAATTGTGAGGTTGCCGCTTCATCCGGATAGCCATACCGATTGACAAAAATAACTCTGGGCCGACTGGTAATCATCTTTTGATTGTCTTGATGACTTTTGCCGGATGTCCAGATATGATGGAATTTTCCGGCATATCCTTGGTGACGACTGCACGTGCCGCCACCACCGAACCTGCACCAATTGTTACGTTCGGCCCAATAAAAACATCAGAACATATCCAGCTTCCGGAGCCTATGGTAATTGGAGGGCATAGAAGTGGCAGGTTGGGTTTCCTGTAGTCATGTGAGCCGGCACAAAGATGTGCCCTTTGCGAGATGATGACGTTGTTCCCAATGCAAATTTGTCCAAGACTGTAGATCTCTGTGCCCCAGCCGATAATCACGTAGTCACCGACTTCAAAGTTCCATGGATAGAAAATATTTGCACTGGGATAGATTTTCACCCCTCTACCAATCTTCGCTCCCATTAATCTCAATATGGAGTTGCGGAATCCGTATAGTGGCCGCGGTATCAGGCGATAGAAAGGTCTTAATAACATCCAAATGATGCGTGCTACTTTGACTTGTGTCGCGTAGTTGGGATTCCGCAAATGCGCTGCGACATCTATTCGGTCTACCTGTTTTTGCTCCGGATCCACGTGTTAGTTCTCCCAAATACAGTCTGGCCTATCCCCACCTCGTGACCATTTGTAAATATTGAACATGTCTTTCGCAATGATTGGCCAGGTAAATTTATTTTGGACCAGTTGACGTCCGTTAAACCCCAGCCCGGTGCGATCCTCATGTGACATTTCGAACAGCTCATTGAGTGATTTAAACAGGCTCCGTGTTTCCGGTTCCGCATGGATTGCTGCTTCCGCATTAAAACCCTCAGGCAAATTGCAAAAGTCGGTCATGACAACAGGTAGATTATATGCCCACGCTTCCAATACCGTCATGGGTAGACCTTCACTGAATGACGGCAGGACATATGCATCCGCTCGTCGATAGCAACGTTCCTTGTCCTTTCCAAACTGTGGACCTACGAAGAAGACACTTTTCCTGGAGGATTCACTGAGTATTCCCTTTAATTCATTCTGATGACCTTCCTGCTCCCAGCCCGCAATTACCAGAATCCACTCGTTGTTTTTACCTTCTTTAGAGATGTGATTCCAGGCTTCCACCAAAGGCACCAGTCCTTTCTTGCGGTGTATCCTCCCAAGATACAGTAGAACCTTTCGTCCCTGTGTCACCTCGTTTTCCCAGGCCGGCTCTTCACCCTCTCCGAAATCATCAGGTAAATCGATGCCATTTGGTACGATACCTACAGGTCCGGTTATCCCGTAATCCCTGATGGCCTTTGCTTCAGCTTCACAAAGAGCGTGGAGGCAGGATGCATTATTCAGGTGTGCTTTCTCAAAGGCCAGGGCAGCGATTTTTTTCTTTAAACCTGAGTTTTTAACAGCCCAGCGGTCAAGCATGCCATGGGGTGACACCAGGTAAGGGCTTTGGGTCATCCGTGACCATTTACGTATTGCGACGGAGGTATAAATCCAAAGGCCTTCGGTATGCCCGATATCGGGTGACACGTCCTGCAGTTTTTTAATCAGGAGTGGACTGTAGCCAAAACTGGTGGGACCTTTTACAGGAAGTGCTTCAATATTCAGTGTTCCCCAGTCATCTTTGTCATCTTCTGTGTATTCATCTGCTGCTCCGAATACGTATACATCTGTTTCCGGCAGTTTTGCAACTGCCTGTGCCAATCGGCTTACACTTGTCAGTAATCCTCCTGCTTTTCGTGAAAGCGTTGGCATCAAATAGCAAATCCTCATCGGCGTATCAGTGCTTTAAGCATGAGAATATCTTTTTTCCCGGCTTCTGGTCTCGGTGCATTTATAGCTGCTTCGACAGCAGCCTTCATGGCCCTTCCAAAACGCTGTGGTGACCATTGGGCAATAATCTCACGGCTATGTCTGCTCATAACACCAAGATCAGTTTCAGGATCTGACAGTTGCCGCATATGTTGGCTCAGTTCATCAACATTGAAGGGATCAAACGTATATCCGTTTTTACCATTCTGAACCAGGTCCCGCGCGCATCCGCACCGGTTTGAAACCAGCACGGGTAGTCCACAGGCCATCGCTTCATTGACAACGAGTCCCCATTGCTCAACTGTACTGGCGTGTATAAATGCCTTCGCCAATCCGTAGTAGGATGGCAGTTGGCTGTATTGCTTGAAGCCCGGTGTCAAAACCCATTTGCCGATTCCTAAATCACGAATTTGCGACATGATTTGTTCCCGAGCTGGTCCATCTCCAAGTAGAACCAAATGCCATGATGCCTCGCCCACCTTATTTTGGTAATTTGCATATGCCTTTATAAGACGTGGCAGGTTCTTTTTCTCGATAAACCGATTAGACGCTATAAAGTAATTATTAGTAAGTTTGAGTTCTTCGCGAAGTTCACTCTCTTTACAACGTGCGGTTTTAGCTTCGGTCGCAAAATAGGCATTGTCTACGATATCATATCCCAGAAAGATTCGTTCTTCAGGTAGACCCAGCTTGACAAGGTAATCCTTGTGAGGTGTCCCGCCTACAAGTGCCGAACCAAAGAGGCTTACTATACGCTTTTTAATCCATTCCTTGAGCTTAGAGCGCGTCTCATCCTGTTCCTGGCTTTCGCTCATCACGACCAGGGGCACCCGGTTCTGTGCACACCACTGTATGACTGTCAATGGTCCTGGTTCTGACCATCCGTTGACAACGACTGCGGTTGGTTGCTGTGCAGTCAGGTGGGCAAAGACTTTTTCCTGAAGTTGCCGGCGACTGATATTCGCATCTGATGAAAAGAGGGTGATCCTTTCCAGGTCGCCACTTTCTGCCTTATCCCATGCGTATTCGGACGTTTGCGCGGAGAATTCTACACCGGTAATTGGCAGATGCTGCGATGCCGCCTTTAATCGAGCCACGTGATAAGGACCGAAACGATGAAAAAATACAAGTACCCGCATGTCCCGTGTGTTAGTATTAGACCGTATCCGAACTGGCAATGCAATTGCCTTTAGCTATGTAGAATAATTATCGTCACACATGTGATTTCTTGAGTCCAAAGTATGCCTCGGGATCGCTAAAGAAATTAATCCACTCTTCACTGACAACTTTATAACCATAACGGTTTTCTGCCCACTGGTGGAGTCTTATTGGATCAACTTTCCCGGAACGGACTCTTTCCGCCATCTTTAGCAAGCCCTCTTCAAAGTCATTCCAGTCCTTACTCGTTACAATCGCGTCCGGATTGTCATCCTGCAATTCGGCGGAGCCGCCGGCCGCACAGGCCACGATCGGTACACCGTGGGTCATCGCTTCCACCAATACCAGTGGTAGCCCCTCCCATCCACTTGGCAAAACAACAATATCGGTATTGCCCATAATCTCGGGAAGGCGATTTATCTGGTATCCACCATGCATTGTAACCCTATCAGTAAGTGAGTTGGCTTCAGTCCATTTTTGTAGCTTTTCGAACAACTCATGCCCATACCCATAAATATGGAGCTTGGCGGGTTTGAGCGGATCGGTTTCGCTCAGCCGCTTCCAGTTATAAACCAATTTCTGGGGTCGTTTATGCTCGGCTAGGCGTCCCAGAAAGGCAATGTTCATTGTGTCGCCGTTATTGAATGAATGCCTTTGTGGCGGTGGCATTTCTTTTTCATTAACTAGAAATCTGAGAATTTTTGAAGGCTTTTCTGGATACATCTTTTCAACCATTTCCCTTACCGGCCGCGAATTAACAATATTTGCGTCCATGAGTTTGAAGCAAGCAGAGCTATATGGATCGCCGCGTGATGGTTGGACTATTTCATGATAGACAGTGAACATATCAGGATGCATTTTTTTTAGGAAAATATGTGATCTTCCTGTCCCAATTGCATAGATGCAACTGT
>CAYQCG010000108.1:0-6649 GCA_964415925.1 uncultured Puniceicoccaceae bacterium
CATCTGGTCGCTTTACTGATCCAATTCGGACGTTATATGCTCATCGCATCAAGCCGAGAGGGTGGTCAGCCTGCAAATCTCCAGGGAATCTGGAACGAACGAAACAGCCCTCCCTGGGGCAGCAAGTATACGGTGAATATTAACACCGAAATGAATTACTGGCCCGCCGAGCTAACGGCCTTGACGGAATGCCACTTCCCCTTGTTCAACGCTCTCAAAGGAATCGCCCAATCAGGTGCAAAAACTGCAAAGGCTCATTATGGTGCAGATGGTTGGGTTCTTCACCACAACTTCGATCTTTGGCGGGGAACTGCGCCAATCAACAGGTCGAACCATGGGATCTGGCTGACAGGCGGAGCCTGGCTTTGCGAGCACCTCTGGGATCATTACTTATATGGAGGAGACAAGGCATTCCTGCGGGAAACAGCTTATCCATTGATGAAAGGGGCCGCGGAATTCTTTGTTGATGTATTAATTGAAGATCCCGGAGGTAAGGGGCTGATCTCCGGTCCAAGCAACTCACCGGAAAACGGGGGCCTGGTTATGGGTCCCACTATGGATCACCAGATTATCCGCAGTCTATTTGGCAACGTTATCGCCGCCAGTGAAATCCTTGACAGAGATAAAGGGTTCCGAAAACAGCTACAACAGCTTCGTGAGCGGATTGCTCCAAATCAAATTGGCCAGCACGGCCAACTTCAGGAATGGCTCGAGGACAAGGACAATCCGAATAACAAACACCGTCATGTTTCCCATCTCTGGGGGCTCCATCCTGGATGGGAAATTACCGCTTACGGAACCCCTGAGCTTTTTGACGCGGCAAAACAATCACTGATATTCCGTGGTGATGAGGCAACGGGATGGTCCATGGGTTGGAAGGTGAATTTTTGGGCAAGATTCCTGGATGGAGACCATGCATACCTCATCCTGTCGAATTTGATGCAACCAGTACCACTCAATCAAGAGAGGATTCCAGGTGTGCCACGACGTGGTGGTCTCTACCCAAACCTTTTTGATGCACACCCACCATTCCAGATCGATGGCAACTTCGGTGCGACAGCAGGTATCGCAGAAATGTTGATGCAAAGTCACGACCCCTATGAAACCCCAACGGGAATGAGCGATGTCCGTGCTGGGAAAGCAGGTTACATACACCTCTTGCCGGCATTACCTTCAGCTTTACCTTCTGGCTCAATACAGGGGCTGCGTGCGCGGGGCGGTTTTGTTGTCGATCTTAAATGGAGCGAAGGCTCACTGCAGAACGCAAGGATCCGTTCTCTCCTTGGCAAACCACTAACCGTTCGTTACCGTGACAGAGAGATTGAAATCACACCCGATACTGGAAAAATATTTGAACTGGGACCCGGGGATTTCGATAGTTCTTTCGCCAAAACCTTCTAAAAACAAGTAATCATGATTAGGCAATATTTCCTAATTCTGCCAGCTGTAGTCACATGTAGCATTCTTGCAATCTGCCTGACCAAGGCCTCCCAGGCAGAGACCACAGGCCGGCCAAACATAGTGATTCTATATGCCGATGATATGGGATACGGGGATCTGGCGATCCAAAATCCCGATTCTAAAATTCCGACGCCCCATCTGGATAGATTAGCCCGGGAGGGAATGCGCTTTTCAGATGGGCATAGCTCCTCCGGAATTTGTACGCCAAGCAGGTATGCGTTACTGACAGGACGTCACCACTGGCGCAAGTTTCATGGTATTGTCGGTTCGTTTGGACCATCCGTATTTGAGAAAGAAAGACTGACACTTCCTGAAATGCTTCAGGAAATGGGCTACAGCACGGCCTGTATTGGGAAATGGCATCTTGGCTTCGACTGGAATGCCGTCATGAAGCCCGGAATGAGTGAGTTCGTGAGAGGAGGTTTACCTGCTGATGCGATTGACTGGTCCAAAAAAGTCCCCGACGGACCGACGGCGCACGGTTTTGATTACTATTTTGGCGATGGTACGCCCAACTTCCCGCCCTACGGCTGGATGGAAAACGACAAAATGCTTGAAGCTCCGACCGTTAAGCATGTTCCCACCCCGACTCCGCCGGAGGGTAGCCCGGAATGCCGGCCTGGACCGGGTGTTGAAGGTTGGCGACTTGATGCAGTAATGCCAAAACTAACTGAGAAAGCCGTCGAGTGGATCGGAAAACAAAGAGGTAGCGGCAAACCGTTTTTCCTCTACTTCCCCTGGACGTCTCCGCATGCTCCGATCGTACCGACTGAAGAATTTATCGGGACTTCCAGAGCCGGACCTTATGGCGATTTCATAGTGCAAAGCGACTGGACAGCGGGTCAGGTATTGAAGGCGCTGAGGGATAATGGTTTTGAGGAAAACACAGTAGTTATATTCACCGCCGATAACGGAAGTGAAAATTACATGATGGAGCGCTTTCTGAAATATGATCATAATAGCTCAGGCCCCTTCCGGGGAATGAAACGCGATATTTTCGAAGGGGGTCACCATGTGCCGTTCGTTGTCAAATGGCCAGGCATAACCCAACCTGGCAGTGTCAGTGATGCAATTACCAGCCAAGTAGATATTATGGCAACCATTGCCAGTGCCATCGACTATGAACTTCCAGCAGGACAATGTGAAGACGGGTTCGACATGATGCCCGTGTTAAGGGGTCAAAAGTTGCAAGTGCGAAATGCCTTAGTCATGAATACCAGAAACGGAGAATACGGTGTGCGACAAGGGAACTGGGTATACTTAGAAGACACGACACGTCGACTAAACGAGGACCGTTGGACAGCTACTGAAGAATATCACACCTTAAATGATTTTCCTCCCGAAACCAACAAGCAAGGGCTCTATTATCTTAATAAAGACATTGGCCAGAGGAGAAACATGATAGAAGAGAATCCTGAAAAGGTAGCAGAGTTAAAGAAACTACTGGAACAGATTCAGCAAGAGGGCTATCCAAGGATGGTTACCGGAAGATCATAACAACCTGCACTGCCGTGTATCAAATTTGGAGTCATGAACGCAGCATATCGTAAATATCAAGTGATAATCTGATGCGCATAAAATCAACATTTGTAATCTTTTCTTATTTGCTCTTTGCATGTACTTTGTGGGCTCATGCACAAACCCTCAAAGGGACGAGACCAAATATCATTCTGGTCTTAACGGACGACCAGGGCATGGGAGACCTGGCATGCCTGGGTAACCCGCTGATCAATACTCCGCACCTTGATCGTTTCTATGAAATGTCCACACGTTTTACCGATTTTCATGTCAGCCCGACCTGTGCCCCTACCCGCTCAGCACTACTAAGCGGTCGTCACCCTTTCAAGAACGGTGTAACGCACACGATCCATGAGCGTGAGATTATGGCCCTTTCCACAACCACTTTCCCCGAACTTTTGCAAAGAGCCGGCTACGAAACAGGAATCTTCGGCAAATGGCATTTAGGTGATGAGGATGCTTACCAGCCAAACCGCCGGGGCTTCAGCGAGATGTTTATCCATGGCGCCGGAGGCATTGCACAATCCCCAATGGGCAGCCGCGGTGATTTTCCCCCCAATTACGAAAATAGGTATTTCGATAATGCCATCCTCCACAATGATACCATTGTCCAGACCAAGGGATTCTGCACGGATGTTTTCTTTCAGGCCGCTTTGGGCTGGATCAAGGAACAGCACGATGCGAAACAACCCTACTTCGCCTACATTTCTACCAATGCTCCCCATGGGCCATTCATTGCACCTGAAGAATACGAACAACGCTGGCTGAAACAGGGATGGGATAAAGTAACAGCGGGCCGGTATGGAATGATTGAAAACATTGACGACAACTTTGGCCTGATGATGCAAAAGTTGAAAGAATGGAACGCACTGGATAACACGCTCGTTATTTTCATGACTGATAATGGTCAGGCAGTTCAGGGTGGCAGAGGTGAAAAAAACGGAAGACGAGTCGACCTCTACACGGCTAATTTCAAAACTGGAAAAGGTACCGTGTATGAAGGTGGAACGCACGTCCCCGCCTTCTGGTACTGGAAGGGTGTTTTGGGAGAAGGCGTAGACATTCCCGCATTAACGGCCCATATCGATCTCTACAGAACCTTCTGTGATCTAGCGGGAGTCGAAATCCCGAACGACATTCAGGAAATAGAGGGGCGAACCCTGCTTCCCTTGCTGGAAAATCCCAAAGGGGATTGGGCCGACCGTGAATTATTTTTTCACAGGGGGCGTTGGCCGAAGGGCACGGATCCAAACGAATTCAAGTACAAAAATGCTGCTGTGCGTACTACGCAATGGCGTATGGTAATACCTGGAGAATCTGATAAAAGATACGAATTATATGATATATCTGTGGACCCATACGAGAAAAAGGATGTAGCGCACAAGCATCCCGGGGTTGTGGAGAGACTCTTAACCGTATACGATCAATGGTGGAAAGAGACAGTACCCTACATGGTGCATGAAGACAAAATTTATACAGCCGAGTTGGATCCACGCGAAATCCAATACCGTAAGCAGCTTAAAGAAAGAGGTATTCCTGACTGGGAACCTCCCGAACTTTGATCACCTGCAAAAGCTGAAGTAAAAATTCCATTAAATTCCAGAGGAGCTTGCCTCTGAAGAACCCCTTAGCTTTTAACCTGTTGATTTTGAAGCGTTTGAAGCATATTGGATTTGATTTGGAACTTTTAGCTTTAACCATTTCGCATTTTATCGAAAATTCCCGGAATGCCTCAATACATGGTTACCCATTGTTCCTTCAATAAACGAATTGTTGTGAATAATCTGCTCAAGTTGTTGGCTCTCGGCGTATTGATTTTAGCCTTCACTGCCTGTTCTAAAGAAGAAACCGGGAAGACCAGACCAAACGTAGTCTTCATCCTTGCCGATGACCTGGGTTACGGTGATTTGTCCTGCTTTGGGCAAGACTCTTACCAAACGCCGGCTATAGACCTGCTGGCCCAAGAAGGTGTGAAAGCCACGGACTTTTATGTAACCGTTCCCTATTGTGCTCCATCCCGGGCGTCCTTTCTTACAGGAAGGTTTCCACTGAGACACGGTGTCATACGAAACCCGCATCCGGACACAACACCGGAAGCCGACTTAGTGGGTATTGCCCAAAGTGAAGTGACCCTAGGAGAGGCCTTTCAAAGTGCCGGATACAAGACAGCAATGGTTGGCAAATGGCATCTGGGGCATAAGGAGCCTTTCTACCCGACCCGCAATGGTTTCGATTCCTACTATGGAATCCTGTATTCCAATGACATGCTCCCCATCCAGATTCTGGAAGATGAAAAGGTCGTGGAGTATCCGGTGGATCAGCGAATGATCACCACGAAATATACGAACAAAGCGGTCGAATTCATAAACACAACCAAAGGTGAACCGTTCTTTCTCTATTTTGCCCACACGATGCCACATAAACCTCTGGCAGTTTCTGATAAATATTACACCCCGGACTCACCGGATAACCTGTATGCGGATGTCATTCGCGAACTCGACTGGTCGGTGGCGCAAGTGCGCGAAGCCCTTGAAGCAAAGGGAATTCTAGACAATACGATATTTATCCTCACCTCGGACAATGGTCCTCATTACGGTGGAAGCACCGGCGGACTAAAAGGCAAAAAAGCCACACCGTGGGAAGGAGGGACACGGGTACCTTTTATTGTGCGCTATCCTGTATCGCTACCCGAAAACAGCACAACTCAAGTCCCAGTCTGGTCTCTCGACTTATTTCCCACGCTACTGGGACTTTGTGGAATCGAACCACCGGATGACCGTGTGATCGACGGCGAGGACATTCTGGAAGTTCTGCAAGGCAATTCTCAAAGGCACGGCCCTGTATTCACCTCGCATAACGAAGACATTATCACAATCCGTGATGGCGACTGGAAGATGTATATTAATAAACCGAGGTATCTATCCTCACGTGATTTGAATCCGGATTATATCGATCCCAAAGCACCCAATGGCACTACAATTATCGCGCAAACGGAACAACCTTCGCCAATGGAATACCCCGGCATAGTACCGGAACCGTTTGATAACCCCACCCCGCTCTTCAACCTGGCCAAAGATGCAGAGGAGCAAGTGGATCTGACTGAGTCACACCCCGAAATCGTTTCATCACTAAAAAGGAAGCACGAAGCATTTCTCGCTACCATAAAGTAGTTTAGAAGCAGTACCCATTTCACATCCCGACAATCTGATGAACAAGCTCCTCCCCACAATTATCCTGCTTTCTCTGGCAACCATCCCGGCTTCGGCCGAAAGTCCGCTGGACTATGTTGATCCGACCATGGGAAATGTAGTTCCTTTTCTGGTACCTAATTTCCCCACTTTACATCAGCCAAACCAGATGCTGCGAACCTTTCCCAATAAAGATGGATATTTACCGGACCAGATAATGTCGTTTCCACTCTTGGTAATGCATGCCCGGGGCAGAGGGATCCTGCAAATGCATCTTGCTCCCGGTGAAATCACCCCTGCGACCTGGCAGAGGCGAATGTCGTTCGATCATGACCTGCAGGTCACCAGGCCATGGTATTATGAAGTCTACCTCCTGGATGATGATACGACCATTCGATTCGCACCGGGCAAGAAAGCAGGCATTTTCCGTTTCGATTTCCCGAATGAACAGCGGAACAATATACTCATCTCGGGCCATACAG
>CAYQCG010000109.1:0-6623 GCA_964415925.1 uncultured Puniceicoccaceae bacterium
AATCGTTCTACACCGTAGATTTCATTGTAAATAGCAACAAAGAGGTTTATGAGTTTATTGTATTCAACTTCAACATTGTAGGAGCGAGGACATATAAGTTATCTGAGCCTATAAAAATCCCAGAGATGAGGATATTTCGTGAGAAATATACAGTTTTCATCGGTGGTGACGGTTTGATCCACAAGTCCTTGCCTGAAGTGGATATAGCAATGGATGTTGTAAAATTGAGGCACATTGTGGAGACAATAACACTCAAAAGCCTTTTTCACGACAAAATCTAATTCTTAGATTTTCACACAAGAAATAGCGCCGCAGGTTAAGGGTGTATTTCAAGGAGCTATAAACTCAAAGATTGAGCTCCTTAAAGATGGTGTTATTGCAGTCCATGATTTCCCATTCTATACGTATGATACTGGTTTTACACTCATCAACTCAGCTGGAACATGGTCATCGTGGGTAGGGTATCTCCGCGTGATTATCTTTGGGTAAACAGACACACGGAAATAGATTGCGATCAGTTAAGGAAGATAACATAAGTTACTGTACGATAACATTTAATGCTATTTTTGCTGCATTGATTTTCACATTAAATCTCAATGCTATACTCATTCAATTTTACTGGTGTACTTAGAGAAGATATGTCATGCTGCATTATAGAAAATGGAAACCGTAACCGTCACTCAGGCTGAAACTCAACTGAAGACACTTCTGCAGAAAGTATCTGGGCAGCCGATTACAATTGCTCAGGAAAGCGGGGATTCGGCGACCCTCATTTCAATGGCTGCTTTTAGAGAATATCTCCAACTCAAGCACGAGAAGCTCAAGCGGGATATACAAGTTGGTCTCGACCAGGCGGATAAAGGTCAATACGCCAATGAACCCATAGAGGATCTTCTCTCTGAAGCTCGCAATCGTTATTCTGCATAGCAGGTAATGGCCTACCAGATAAACCGGACTGAAGTTGCCCGGGACGATCTCCTAGAAATCTGGAACCACATAGCATCGGATGACTTTCAAGCAGCAGACCACGTAGTTGCTTACATCGTCGAGAAATATGGATTGCTTGCAGAATCCCCTCGATCTGGCAGCGAGCGTTTTGATTTAGGAGAAAATGTTCGTTCGCTGACCATAGGTAAAAATGAATGGCGATCACGCTACCTTGTTTTCTATCGTATCAAGGATCGCTCCATTGATATTATCCGCATACTGGAAGGCCATCGCGATATTTCTCCTGAGTTGTTTAAGCTCTAATCGCTAGCAATCTCAGTATTATCGACTGAGGATGGACTTGCCTTTAAAAATCTGTTCTTTCAGATATTTATCGCACTACCATTATGCTCTCGACCCTCGATAGTATATCAGATGAGTTTGCCGCTCCACCAGAGAACTGCATTTCTGAATATTCAGGTTCTAACGGTTATGAGTGCATCTGGGACTTTTTCTCGGTTGAAGTTCGAACCGCTAGGAACAATGAGCCTGCCGCCCAATCCCACAGCGAGGATGCGGTCTTTTTCGTTACGATTGCGCATCAGATGCAACCCTTGGCCCAAGGGGGGAGGCTCTACCTGTCAGCGAGATTACAATAGCCGATGATCTTATGATTGCTGGCAGTCGCGGTCATCTATGGCGTAGCTATAATCCCGAGCCGAGCAAAGTGGAGCTGGATACGTTCTAAGCTTCGATTTTCTGGAGGCAGAGCATTGCGCTGGAGCTGCCGTTCATGGATACGGGAGTGCCGGAGATCTGGTAGACGGCGCGTTGTGGGGTTTCCGGATGCATGACCAGTTTCTTGTCCTGGATAACGGAGGTGCCGCGGATGGCGCCGACGATCGCTTCCATGGCATTGCAGTTCTGGCATTCCTCCTTGCTGCATTCGAGGCCTTCGAGATGGTGGTCGTAGCCGAGGAACTCACCCATGCGCAGGCCCATGGCATCGGACAGGCTGTTGGTGCTGGTGATGTCAAGGGCTTTGCGGTTGGCGTAGATGAGCTGACGGCTGGAATTAAAGAAGATGAGCGGCAGGGGAACCGCCTCGATGATTTGCGCGATGGCGGTGTTGGAGAGGAGGGCGTTTTGCTGCTTTTGAATTTGGTCGAAGGAAAGACGATCCGAAGCGGCGAACTCCAGGTTCTCTTCATGTTTGGTTTCGAATTCGTGTTGCATGGTATTGTTCGTTCAGGAGTCCGTGTTGGGTTTAGTCATACATAAGCGTGGACCAGCGGCCTTCTTCAATCATTTTCGCCTTTTGCTGCTGCCAGGCCTCATCAGAGCCTGCGATTTCGCTGAGGGCCTTGTCCATGGTGTCCTCGAGTCTGGAGAGTCCGGAGATGTAGACATAGGTTTTGGGGTCCTGCATCATTTCCCAGACCTCTTCTGCGTTTTCCTTGATGGAGCGGTCGATCTGGGCGGGTTCATCGAAGTGAGGCCGAGGGCTGAGGGACTCGAAGGCCTTGAAGGTTTTCTGATCGTAGTAGTTGGTGAAGTCATCCATACGATCGTTCATATAGAGGAGGTCCATGCCGGTGCGTGCACCATAGAAGAGGCGGACTTTACCTTTCCAAGACTCGCGGTCGTCATAGATATGTTTGACGAAGGCGCGGAAGGGGGCGATGCCTGTGCCGACCCCGATCATGAGGATATTGCTATCCTCGTTGCGCGGGGCCTGGAACTGCCGGCCGTAGGGACCGGTGAGTTTGATGAGTTCACCGGGCTGTCGGTCACAGAGATAATTGGAGGCGACACCGGGGAAGCGTTCGCCGCTGAC
Organism: uncultured Puniceicoccaceae bacterium; assembly: GCA_964415925.1. GTDB lineage: Bacteria > Verrucomicrobiota > Verrucomicrobiia > Opitutales > Oceanipulchritudinaceae > CAYQCG01. Next base: position 2,765 of record CAYQCG010000109.1, read on the forward strand.
CTCGTCGATGTAGAAGCAACGACGGACGCAGATGGAGAAGCGCGAGATGTCGTTGTTTTCACCGGCACGTGTGCTGGCGATGGAATAGAGGCGGACATGCTGCGGATTACCAAAGTCATGCGGACCGGGAACGAGCACGGCGATGCTCTGGCCCTCGAAGTGGTGGAATCGCGGGTCGTTCACCTCGAGCACGATGTGGCGCACCTCGTCGGTGGCCTCATCGGTGATGCGCTCAGATTTGATAACTGTGGCCTGATAAGGATGGCTGATGTCGTAGTCCGTCAGTTTCATTTTGATTTACCTGTTGGGTTGAAAGATTGGGTTGAAAGACCGTTTCCTGAAGGCTTTTACATTTTTTCTGGATGAGCTGTTTTTTCTCGCAACTGGAAGAGACCTTGCAGAGGCAAAAGAAACCGCAACCGCCGCCTTCCTCGCGTGGGGGCCCGAACTGAGGATGCTTTTCAGCATACCAGCGAGCCCAGCGCTGGACGGCGATCCAGAAGGCGAATACGCCCATGATGATGGTGATGGAAAGGATGAGTTTCGTGGTCATAATTCTTATTATCCTCCGAGTCCGGCGAAGCCCATGAAGGCGAGGGAGAGGAGGCCGCCCAGCATGAGGCTAAGGGCGGCCCCTTTGGTTACGTCTGGCACATCCGCCAGTTCGAGCTTTTCGCGCAGGCCGGCCATGAGGACGAGGGCCAGGGTAAAGCCTGCGCCTGCTCCAACACTAAAAGCGAGGCACTGGGGGAAGTTGTAACCATTATTGGTTTGAAAGAGGGCGAGGCCGAGGATGGCGCAGTTGGTGGTGATGAGGGGAAGGAAAATACCGAGGGTGCGGAAGAGACCGGGGCTGAATTTTTTGACGGTCATTTCGACGAGCTGGACGGCTGAAGCGATGACGGCGATATAGCAGATAAGGCGGAGGAATTCGAGCTCGTAGCGGACGAGGAGGGTATTAATGAGGTAAGCGCAGGTCGAGCTGACGAGCATGACAAAGATGACGGCGAGCCCCATGTTCCATGCGGTGGAGAGCTTTCCGGAGACACCGAGGAAGGGACAGAGCCCGAGGAACATGGCGAGGACAAAGTTATTAATGAGGAAGGCGTTGAGGAAGATGAAGAGGAGTGAATCAGGCTGCATGGGGGACCTCCTCCCTTTGTGAAAGGTTTTGTTTTCTTTGCCTGAAGGAGGCGAAGAGGAAGAGCCAGAGGGAGAGGACGAAGAAACCGCCCGGAGGCAGGACGAAGATGGCCCAGGGCTGGAAATCGGGGCCAAAGAGGGAGGCACCGAAGAGGGTGCCACTGCCGAGGACTTCCCTGACGACACCGAGGCAGAGCAGGGCAAAGGTAAAGCCGACGCCCATGCCAAAGGCATTCACGAAGGCATTCGTGACGGTATTCTTGGAAGCGTAGGCTTCGGCGCGGCCGAGAATGATGCAGTTGACTACGATGAGCTGGATGAAGGCACCGAGGGCTTTGTAGAGGTCCAAACTAATGGCCTGGATGGCGTAGTCCACGATCGTCACGAAAGTGGCGATAATGATAATATAGGATGCGATGCGGACCTGTTTGGGGATAATCTTACGTAGTAGTGAAACCAATACACCTGAAGCGAGGAGAACGAAAGTCGTCGCGAGTCCCATGGCGAGGGCATTCATGGCGGTGTTGGTAACAGCCAGAACCGGACACAAGCCCAGCAGCATGACGAAAACGGGATTTTCCTTCCACAGGCCCTGGAGGAAGGTATCGAGGGAAAGCGGCTCGGGAAGCCGAGGGTCCCGGATTTCTGTATTATCAGGGGACATTTTGCGAAACGGGATCAATATCCCTGGGGAATTCCTGTTGGTGCCTGGCGTAGAGCGGGAGCATTTCGGCTGTGCTGTTTTGCAAGGCATTGCCAATTGCAGTGGAGGTGACGGTTGCGCCGGAGATACCATCGATTTGCCAAGGTTGAGTTTTTTTACCGTGCTTAACGGTTTCGATGGGATTGGCAACAGCGGTCTGGTCGTCTGTGAGTTTTGCCTGGAGGCAGTCAAAGTTGGCGAGGAAGGCGGGATCGGTTTCGACTTTGTCACCGAGGCCGGGGGTTTCCCGGCTTTCAAGGACGGTGAATCCGATGACGCATTCAGTTTGCGGGGAATAGCCGTAGAGGATTTTTACCGTATCCTGGTATCCACGGGCGGCGGCTTCCATGGCGAGGCCTGTGAGGTTGCCTTCCGCATCATAACCGGCGAATACGTTGGCCTCGTCTGAGGCCTCTTCGGGCAGGGCTTTGAGACCGTTTTCGTCGAGGTAGAAATTTTGTCGGGTAGCGGCCTCGGGGAGGACCTTGAAGATGGCCTTTTCGAGAGCGACTTTTTTGTTATGCTCAATTCGGGGGAGGGTCAACTGGAAGGTCAGCACAACGAGGAAACCGGATAAAATGGCGATACCACCCAGAGTGGCGATGAGGTGGAAACTCGAAGATCGGGAAGGAGAAGGCTGGATGGGATTAGCTGTGTTGCTCACGTTGCAGCTCCTTTCGCGGGTACGCTGCCGTATATTTTCGGCTGGGTGTCTGCGTTAATCAGGGGAGTGCAGGCATTGCCGAGGAGGATGGCATACATGACGCCTTCGGAGAGTCCACCAAAGAGCCGGATGACGACGGTGACGACACCGATGATAATGCCGTAAATCCAGACGCCACGGGGAGTAACGGGAGAACCTACCATATCGGTTGCCATGAAAACAGCGCCGAGCATGAGTCCTCCGGAAGAGAGCGTGAAAAGAGGGGTGGGGTAGATTTCCGGGTTCACGAGATGAAGGATGCCGGAAAGTGCAGCAGCGGAAGCGAGGATGCTGAATGTGATCCGCCAGTTCATCATCCGGCGGAAGACGAGATAAAGGCCGCAGATCAGGATGAGTAGAGCTGAGGTTTCGCCGACAGAGCCTGCGGTGGTACCGAGAAGAAGCTCAACCCTGTCAGTGGGCAGATGGTCGAACTTCATGATACCAAGCGGGGTGGCACCGGTGAAGCCATCGATTGTGGCTTTATCGAGCCATTCATTAATGGGCAGGGGTTTCTGGAAAAGAGGGGTGACAGAGGAGGGGATAAATTCCGTGAACCGGCCACTCACCGTGCCGGGGACCCAGGTGGTCATGGGGACGGTGAAAGCGGCCTGGGCAAAGGCGCGGCCAATCAGGGCGGGATTCATGACGTTGTAACCGAGGCCGCCGAAAAACAATTTACCGATGGCGATGGAGACAAACCCGGCGACAGCGGCCATCCAGAGGGGAAAGCCAGGGGGGAGGGTCAAAGCGAGGAGGACACCCGTAATGACGGCGCTCCAGTCGGTGACAGTAGTGGGCTTACCGGTCAGCTTACAGGCGAAATGTTCAGTCAGGACACAGACAAGCGTGCAAGTCATCAACAAAGCGAGGACGCTGATACCGAACTGATAGACAGAGAAAGCACATATGGGCAACATGGCATAAACGACGTTGCGCATGATGACATCGACGGAGGGTGCGGGCCGCAAATGAGGGGAGGTGCGGAGCTGGACTGCACGCGGGGCGTTGAAACCGGCGATGGCGGAGGCGTTGCTCATGAGGCTTTGGCCTGCTCCCGCAAGCTTGATTTGGCGATCCGGAAGTATTGGACTAGAGGGATATTGGAGGGGCAGACGTAACTGCAGCAGCCGCATTCAAAGCAGTCCATGAGGTGGAAGCGATCGGCCATTGTGGCGTACTGGTGTTTGTAAGCGAGTTTGCCGAGTTCACATGGATTAAGATGCATGGGGCAGGCATCAACGCAACTGGCACAACTGATACAGGGATAAGCACCCTGTGTGACCTGTCCCTTGGTATCCTGCTCATTC
>CAYQCG010000110.1:0-6616 GCA_964415925.1 uncultured Puniceicoccaceae bacterium
GCCGGCGAACGACATATGTTGCCCATGCACACAAATAAGATCCCGTAGCGTTCCTGCATAGCCATTACCTGTATAAGCTCACGGGTTCGAATGCACGATCAATGGTTGATCAACCAGTGGATGCCGGGCGGCGCACCACCCAGAAACGGCACTCATCAGAAAATTCGCGCACATGTTCCGGCTCCGGCCCGAGGGACTGGCGCAGGACATCCCGCACGTGCTCGAAACCGGCGGCCATGATGTCTTCGTGCACCTCCTCCTGTGTCGGAGAGTGAATGAACATTCCCCCGCCCTCCGGCGTCTCCCAGAAAATGTCCCCGAACTCAATCAGACTGGGGTGCTGCTGCCCCTTCAGCCAACGTTCGCGCTCATCCTTCCAGTAGCGCTGATTCCGTGGCGCATCCCGGTCATGCGTCGTGAAAATAAAGTACGCCCCCGGCTCAAGCACCCGCCGGATTTCCTCCAGCGCCTTCCGGCGATTCTCCCGCAACGGAATCTGCATCAGCCCGTTGAATCCGAACACCGCAGCGTCAAACTGCGCATCCTCGAACGGCAGCTCCATCGCGTTCGCGGTCTTGAACGCCACCCCGTAGTCCTGAACTAGATTGATGTGGCGCGCTTCACGGATCATTTCCGGCGACAGATCAGTTCCGAGCACAAAACGAAACCCCAGCTCCCACAGCCCGATCGCAATTCGTCCCGCGCCACAACCCAGCTCCAGAATCGAGTCATCCTTCCGGAAATACTGCTTAAACAGCTTTTCCTCCGAAGACCAAAGCCCCACGCGGTTGGCCGCCCTCGCGTAATGCTCGACCACCGACGGCTGGTCAAAAAACTGCCTGACATCATCACACTTCATTACGATAGAATTGTATCACGTAGTGGAGGCGCAGCCATAACGGAGTTGTCCAGAAGCGACTGGTTATGCCTCAGATTTTTTCATACCATTCGCTGTGAACAGTTACCTTCTCGATCATCTCACATTCAATACCCAATCCGAACTCTTTCAATTTATCTGCGAGCTGGTCGCCATCGACGAGATCAATAGGAGGAGCACCATCTCTGGTCGCTTCTTTCACTGCTGCGTGGGTGAAGGTTCCGGTAGTAATAAACAAACCCTTGTCGGCACGACCGACCATAGCGCCTCTAAAATCTCTAATCTCACCAGCTCCGACTGAACCCTGGTATTTCTTGCACTGGAAGATGACATGAAAACTCATGAATCCATGAATCTTCGCTATTCCCTTCCCGTCGATACCTCCGTCTCCTGTTCTTCCCGTCACTTCAACCTGAACGAATCCAGACTCCCGGAGAACCCTCTGAACTAATCTCTCAAAAGCATCAGGCGCGATTCTCTTCGTCAGAACGAAATGAAGTTCCTCGCGCCAAGCTCTTGCTTCGTCTGGTTGATCATCGAAGTCGAAAAGATTCTCATTCTTTTTTGCCTTACTTTTCTTAGAATCTTCCCTTTCCGCTTTGGCCTTCTTGTCGGCCTCTCGGACTGCTCGAACGACCTCGGAAGAATCAACCTCATCCGCCTCTTTTCCTTTGTCTGAAAGTGACCAAATGCCCCTCGAAGAGTTCTCTAGAACTCCATACTTTTTCAGGTAGGTTCGAGCCCATGCTAGTCGGTATGCGACCTCTGACTGGTTACTCTTTCCTTCGTCATGCAAGATAGAGGTGACCTCTTCGTCGAAATCTTCGAGTTCTACGACTTTGTCGTATATTTCCTCGATCGACCCCGAACCTCCCAGAGCTTTCAAAGCCCGAAGCAACGGGTTCATTAGTGAGTCGAAAGTGGGGAAATCTTTTTTCATTTATTTTCTGCGAATAGTATTATTTAAGCGACGTTATTACTACCTAAGATAAAGTTCACTTGCGCCTGAGGCGTCAAGTGCAACGACAACTGAGCTAACTAATAAATGATGCTAGAGACACCGAGGGGTGAACATTTGTTCAAATCCCATGCCAGTACGGCACGGAATTTACTCCGCATCATCGTTCACGGGAATTTTTAATGATCGCTGGTAGTAGACCCGGAATCCCGCATGCGCATTAATGAATATCTTTTTTATGCTTGTGCCTAAAGTTACTCGAAGGCGGTTCGATTGAAAGATTGTTAATGTGTAACTCAATGACCTATAAACCTGCTTCAGCCAGCACACGTGGTAACTGCTACGAACGCCAACGTGCCGCCGCCCGAAACGTAACGCGTGGAAAGGCGCTCCTCAAATTGCCCAACTATCCAAACCGCACTATCATCGAGGCCGTTGCGCGGCGATATCTCAATGAGCATCAGCAGTAGAGCCAGTTCTGGCCAGCATCACGATTAGCATTGCCCCACGGGGGATTACGACTCAGCCTGCCGCAATGTCCGATACGCAGCAGGAAGTATTGCAACTTTTCCGCGAAAACGGTGCCTTGCTGGAAGGCCATTTTGTCCTCCGAAGCGGCCTTCACAGCGGCCATTTTTTCCAGTGCGCGCGTGTGTGCGAGAACCTCGCCGCCGTCACCCGCCTGGCAACACTACTGCTCGAAAATACCGGCACGGGTAGCTTCGATACCATCCTCGCCCCGGCAATGGGCGGACTGGTCATCGGGCAGGAAGTCGCCCGACAAGCCGGCAAGCGCTTCATCTTCGTCGAAAAGAATGAAACGGGCGCACTCGAACTCCGACGCAATTTTACCATCCAGCCAGACGAGCCCATCCTCATCGTCGAGGATGTGATTACGCGCGGTGGGCGTGTCCGCGAGGCCATAGACATCATCCGCTCCAAGGGCGGCACCCCTGTGGGCGTCGCCGTACTCGTAGACCGCAGCGAAGGCCAGGCCAGCTTTGGCATCCCGCTGCATACCCTGCTTGAACTTTCCTTTCCCACCTACTCGCCGCACGCCCTCCCGCCCGAGCTCGCAGCAACTCCTGCAACCAAGCCCGGCAGCTGATAATCAGGGGTGTATGCGGAAACTCATCAGCACCCTCGTCGTTACCATCCTGCAACCCGTCCTCACGGCACAATCAGCGCAATACGAAATTGAGCAGTCGTGGGACATCTCGACCGTCGTCTCCGAATTCCCAGTCGGCTTTTGCCTGCTGACCGAAGGACAGCAGCAGTATGCCGCTTATTTCGATGCCGACCGAAACATGACCGTTGCCTCGCGGCAGCTGCGCTCCGACCAGTGGCAATACAAGGTGCTGCCCAGCAGGGTGAAGTGGGACAGCCACAACTACATCACGATGGCCGTTGACAGCGATGGACACCTGCATGTCTCCGGCAACATGCACAACGTCCCCCTCATCTATTTCCGAACCGAAAAACCAGGCGACATCTCGACACTCAATAGAGCCACTATGACGGGCGAACTTGAGAAGCGCGCCACTTATCCCAAGTTCATTGTGGATCCCGATGGCCGGCTGATCTTCAACTACCGCAACGGCGGTTCCGGCAGAGGCATGCGTCTCTATAATATTTACAATACAAATACGCGCACATGGAAGCGCCTTCTGGACACACCCCTGCTGGACGGCGAAGGCAAACGCAACGCCTACCCGCGGGACCCCGTTCTTGGCCCGGACGGCTGGTATCACATCGCATGGGTCTGGCGTCACACGCCAGATGCCGCCACCAACCACGACCTTTCCCACGCCCGTAGCAAAGACCTCATCCACTGGGAGTCCAGCTTCGGCGAACCGGTCGATCTGCCCATCCTGTTTGATCAGGAAGCCCTGAAAGTCGACCGCGTCCCCAGCGGCGGTGGCCTCCTCAATAGTGCTGTGAAGCTGACATTTGGCTCGGACAAACGCCCGTTGATCATCTACCACAAACACGACCCTGACGGCAACATGCAGCTCTTCGCAGCGCGCCCCGATGACGCAAAATGGCAGATCCGTCAATTGACCAGCTGGGGCACCCGCGTCGATTTCGGTGGCGGCGGCTCTCTGGGCTACATCGGCCTTCGCTTCCATAGCGTAAAGCTGCTCGAACCCGGCCTCCTTACCCTGGCCTACCGCCATAAGGACTACGGCAACGGCCGCTTGTTCGTTGACGAAGCCACCTTGCAGCCGCTTGAGATCGAGCGCGACCTTACCCCCGAATTCCCCGAAGCCCTCAGTATAATTCACAGCGATTTCTCCGTCAAGAAAATCAATAGCTCCGCCGTTATGGGTGATTATGGAGATGGCTACTGCAGCTACATCCTGCAGTGGGAAACCTTGGGCACAAACCGTGACCGACCCCGCAAGCCGCCACTACCCGAACCTGCCACGCTGAAGCTCTACAAACTCCGCAAAGCCATAAACTAGAACCTATCTCACCATCGTGCATTCTGGAATTTGAGATAGGTTTTAGTTTCAGGAGAGAATTTCCTGGCATAACTAGCAGATCGCCAAAGGTTATTCACAGCTGTGAATAATATCTTGTGGATGACTTTGTTTCGACAGGCGTTGTCGCCGGGTGATAAGCTAATCCTCTACCGTAACCTTCCCGTAACGTAAACGACACATCACCCGCTACCATGTCGACGCCACACAGTTCAGAAAATTTTATAAAATTTACCCCAAAACAACCCGCCAGCAACCTCCCAGGCGGGCGCATTCCGCCCCACTCGGTCGATTTGGAGCAAGCACTGCTCGGTTGCTGCATCCTTGAGGGCGGCAAAGAGACCCTGACACAGTGCATTCAGGAAAAAATTACCGCTGAATGCTTCTACAAGGCAGCTCATCACACGATATTCACACACATGCTCACGCTATATGAGCATCAGGAACCCATCGATGAGCTCATCCTGGCTGACCAGCTCAGAAAAGGCAAGCAACTCGACGAAATCGGCGGAGAAGCCTACCTCCTTGAGCTCACCAACCGCATCGACACCCCCGCCCACCTGCCCCACTACATCGAGCGCGTTCGCGACGCCTGGCTCCTCCGTGAGCTCATCAGCGCCTCCAACGAAACCCTCGAAGGCGCATACACCGGCACAGATGATATCTCCGAATTCATCGAAAAGACCGAGCAACGCTTCTTTGGCATCAGCCAGGGCCGCATCAAGGACACCGCGGCCCCCCTCGAAAAATCCGTCGACAACGCTGTTAAACTCATCCAAACGATGCTCCAGAACCGCGGCGAAGCCGTCGGAGCCACTACCGGATTCATCGATCTCGACCGAATGACCAGCGGCTTCCGCCCCGGTGAAGTCGCCGTCGTCGCCGCCCGCCCCTCCATGGGGAAGACCTCCCTCGCCCTCAACATGGCCGAAGCCGCCGTCTGCCCGCGAGACGGCCAGCTCGCAGTCCCCGCCCTGCTCTTCTCCCTCGAAATGCCCACAGAGCAGCTTGTCCTCCGCCTGCTCTGCTCCCGCGCCCGCGTCAACATGAGCAAACTCCGGGACGGCTTCCTGCCCGCAGAGAAAAACCGTGACCTCCTCGCGGTCTCCAAGGAACTCAAGGCCGCCCCCCTAAGCATCGACGACTCCAGCGCCCTCACCATCCTAGAACTCCGCGCCAAAGCACGCCGCTGGGCCAACCGCACCCAACGAGAACTCGAACGCCAGTACGAAAACGCCACCGAGCGCCCCAAAGTCAACGGCATCATCTACATCGACTACCTTCAGCTCGTCTACGGCACCGACTCCCGCGTCCCCCGCGAACAACAAATCGCCGAAATTTCCCGTGGAATAAAAGCCATGTCCAAGGAACTCAATATGCCAGTGATTGTCCTTGCACAGCTGAACCGGGAAAGCGAACGCGAGAAACGACAGCCGCGCATGAGCGACCTGCGCGAATCCGGCACCATCGAACAGGATGCCGATATCGTACTCCTCCTCTCAAAAACACGCGATGCAGACGAAGAAGCAGAGCTCTCAGCAGACTCCGTCAAACGGGATTTAATTATTGCCAAGCAACGCAACGGGCCGGTAGGAACCGTGCCTTTGATGTTCACGAAACACCTGACGCGTTTTGAAAACTTTACGCCACACGCGGAATAATGCTTCCCGTATCCCACAACCAGGCACCCAACTTATCAAGCAACTACCGGCCAGTCTACTGACCGCATTCCTGCTTTGTGTGGCTTTCCTGCCGCAGGCTGGCGCACAAATGCTCCTGCCGCAGAGCACCGACCCGGTCGTCGAGGAGATTAACATCCGCATCGAAGGTGCCCGGAACATCAGCGAACAAAACATTCGCGCGCACATCGTCCTCAGCGAAGGCAAACCCTACAGCCAGGCACTTGCCGACCAGTCCATCCGCTCCCTCTACGAAAGCGGCAACTACGACTTCATCCAAATCGCACGGGACACGCTCGACAACGGCAATCTCCGCATCACCTTCGTCATCGTCCCAAAATACCGCATCTCAAAGGTCATCATCCGGGGCAACAAAGAAAATGACACCGATGATCTCGAGGAAGAAATCATCTCCAGCCCCGGACTGCCTCTCGATGATGTCCAGATTAAACGTGACTCCGTAACCCTCTTCAAATACCTCCAGGACGAAGGCTACACCAACGCCACCGTAACCTACAAAGTCGAACGCAACGACGAACAGGGCACCGGCACCGTCATCTTTGAAATCACAGAAGGCCAGCAATTCACCATCAACGAAATCATCTTCGACGGGAACGAC
>CAYQCG010000111.1:0-6611 GCA_964415925.1 uncultured Puniceicoccaceae bacterium
GCTTGGCGGGGTCAATAAAGAGTGAATGTGTAGATTCGAGGTTTAATTTTGGGTTGCAGACCCAAGATTAGAAAGATAATCGTCATGCTGTGAAAATTTCGCTCAAAGTCGAGTATGCCTGCCGGGTGATGGCGCAACTGGCGATGCGCAAGAATAGTGCTGAACTCCCCCATATCGAATGCCTGGCAAAAGCCGAGGAAATACCGGCGAACTATCTGGTGCAAATTCTCAATGAGCTGCGTAATGCCGGTCTGATCAACAGCCGCCGGGGCAAGCAAGGCGGTTATTCCCTGGCCAAGGAACCGGAGCAGATAACGCTGGCGGATATCATCCGTGCGATCGACGGAGAGTTACTGGGATTTACCGCTTCGGAGAGCGGAACATCCGGTAAGCGCGTGACCACGGCGTGGGCCAAGCTTTCAAAAGCATTTGAGGATGCCGCCAGCGGTATAACAGTACAGGATATTACCGAAACCCCCGCCGAGGGCATGTGGTTTATTTAATTTGCAGTTGTTGACAAAGGCAGATAGTCATTCAGGAGCAGGAAAGTATGGTGAATAACTTTGAGTTCCTACTGCTCGCCTTCAGTTCTCTCATAGCAGTTGTGGCACCTGTGTCCACAGTTCCTCTATTCCTGTCAATGACCCCCTTGAATACTCCTGAAGAGAGGATTCGCATGGCACGTTTGGCCTGTCTGGTCGCCTGTTTGGTTCTACTTGTCTTTGCTGTCACCGGTGAACTTATTTTCAAGGCTCTGGGTGTTACAATTGAAGCCTTCCAGATTGCCGGGGGCGTGGTCCTTTTCCTGATTGCACTGGAGATGCTGAATGTTACGGAACAACCTGGAAAATTGAGCAGCGAGGAGCGAAACGAAGGGAGACAGAAAGAGGATATTGCAGTGACTCCTCTGGCAGTACCATTATTGGCAGGACCCGGCGCGATATCCACAAGCGTATTGCTGCACACTCAAACAGTTAGCTGGTTCCAAAAGCTTATGTTGTATTTCTGCATAGTGGTGGTTTGTGCGCTCACTTATATTATTTTAAGATTTGGGGCACTCGGCGCACAATGGCTCAATCCTATTGTTTTGCGAATCGCGAGTCGATTGCTGGGATTACTGCTTGCCGCGATTGCAATACAATTTGTAATGAATGGCATGGCAGGAGCCAGCTTCCTTTCTGGTTAGTGCTAAAAAATAACGCCAGCAGTATAACAGTACAGGATATTACCGAAGCTCCGGCCGAAGAGAAGTGGTTTATCTAAGGACCACAGGCAGGCGCACACGGGTCTGGGTGGGTTCACCGTCCTTGGTGATGACTTCGAATTTCCACTGGTTGACGGCGCTTTCTGCCGCTTGACCAAACCAGGGGTCCGGTGGGTCAATGGCGTGAGCAAGGATGGCTTCGCCGTACTTGTCGATAATGAACTCTACCACGACCTGGTTCGAGCCCAGATTTTCACGGACATTACTGGGCAGCCTTGGTTCGACTGTCTTGATGGGCCTGGGCTCCTCATCAAGGTCCATGCTGTGGGTAAGGTCGAGTGTGTTGCCACGCCTGAGTCGGTCAGCCAGGAAGCGCGTCTCCAAATCGATCATGTCAGGATCAAACCTGAACGTATGGGTAATCTCTGATTCAACACGCTTACCTTCCTTGCGGGCAGGCTGGAATTTCCAGTGTGCGAGCGCACAGGCGGCGGCATAGCCGAAGGCCTTATCGCTCGAGTCATCAACGTCCACTTCGGTTAATTTCCCGATAGCATTAATGGTAAAGGTGACCTCTGCCTCACCTTTTTCATTTCTGGTGAGAAGTTCGAAGGGGTAGCACGGCTGGATGGAATGGGTAAGAATCGGGACAGGAGAATCGACTTCGACTGGAAAATCTCCGGGTGAATCGAACCATTCGAGGACGACTTGCGGTTCCCTTCGGCGGTCACCCGGGATGAAGGAGAAGGAGCAGGCAAGGTTGAAGTTGATCGACTTCCCTTCCAGCTTCCCGGGAATGAACCGCCACTTGCGGAGGGCTTGCCGGACTGCCCTGGTAAAGTCCTGGTGGGGTGAGCTGACGATAGAGATATCACTGATTTCGCCCATATCATTGACCACGATTTCCGCATAGACCCGGTTGCCGAACTCAGCCTCCAGCCAGTCCTGGGGATAGACCGGAAGATACTTCATGGTCAGGCGGGGTGCTTCAATGGTCCTGTCCTGGGCAAGTAACCCTAAGCCGGAGCAGAACAGGACGAAAATAACGAATTTTGATATGAATTTTGCCGGGGTTACATAACTCATAAACTTATAATACAGCTTACCTAGCATAAGGTCAAGTTATATAACCAAAGGGCTATATTTTAACAATCATCCCTTGAGCTCTGTTTAAAAGAGTATGGCGCAATCAGGTCAACCGGGTTGGCTTTGAGATCAGGTTAACCTTTTTGATCCCATTTCAAACCAGCCGTCTTTCTTCAGTTAGCTAATGACTTAACACGTATTCATTTAGTGGAACTACATCCCCCAGAAGAGGGGAATGAGGATGACGGAGGCGACGAAGTAGAGGAGGTTGAGGGGGGTGCCGACCTTGATGAAGTCGAGAAACTTGTAGCCGCCGACGCCATAGACGTAGGTATTGGTCTGGTAGCCGATGGGGGTGGAGAAGTCGGCCGAAGAGGCAATAGTACAGGCGATCACAAAGGGACGCGGGTCGACCCCGAGGGATACTCCGAGCCCGATGGCAATGGGGGCCATGATGACGATGACGGCGTTGTTGGAGAGGGCGGCGGTAAGGACGTTGGAGATGAGGTAGAGCGCGGCCAGCAGGATGTAGGGGCGCATGGACGCACTGAAGCCGAATTCGGACAATTGTATTAAGCCCGTGGATACAAGCTCGGTTGCACCTGAGGCTTCCATGGCCTGGCCGAGGCCGAGCATGCCGTAAATGAGGATGAGGATGCTCCAGTCCACACTGGCGTAGGCTTCCTTGGTCTTGAGGCAGCCGGTGACGATGATGACCGCCACGCCGATGAGGGCGACCGCCTCGATCGCGGCCCATCCGGCGGTGACAGCTGTAATGATACCGGCCATGACGGCGAGGACGATGGGCATTTTCTTGCGCTGGCTGACGGGCGGGGTGGCCGGCTGGTCGAGGAGGAGGATATCGCTGCTGGAGCGGAGGCGTTCCCGGGCGGCATCGCTGCCCATCATGAGAAGGGTATCCCCGAAAGCGAAGGGGGTTGTGTGGATGTCGCGGCGCAGGTTCTGCCCGTGGCGGTGGATGGCGAGGAGCACCATCTGGTAGCGCTGGCGGAAATTCAAATCGCTGGCGGTACGGCCGATCAGCCCGGAGAGGGGACCGACAACGCCCTCGACAATCTGGCCCTCGTGGGCGGCTATGGTGTCGAGACCGAGTTCCTGCTCTTCCATGAGGTCGAGACCCTCAACGCTGCGGGCATGGGCGATACCGCTGGGACGTGCGGCGAGGATGAGACGGTCCCCGACCTTCAGTTCTACTTTGTTGAGGTTGCCGTGCAGTTCCACCCCGTTGCGGATGATATCGATAATACGGACATTGCGCTCGGCCAAAAGGCGGGTCTCGCTGGGGGTCTTGCCGATGAGTCCTGAGCCGGGACGGATGACGGCATCGGTCATGTATTCGCGGCGGAGTTCGTCGGGCAGGATGCTGGTGAGGGTCTCTCGGTTGGGCAGGAGCTTGCGGCCAATGAAAACGAGGTAGACGGCACTGACGAAGAGCATGGGCACACCGATCTTGGCCAGCTCGAACATGCCGATCGGTTCGTAGCCGTTTGCCTTGAGGATGCCGCTGCCGAGGATATTTGTGCTGGTACCGACAAGAGTGCTGACCCCTCCGAAGATACTGGCGTAGCTCAAGGGGATGAGCATCTTGCTGGCGGGTACCTGCATGGTGCGTGCGAGTGAGAGCACGACCGGGGTGAAGATCACCACCACAGGGGTGTTGTTAATAAAAGCGGAGATTAAGGCGACGGCAAAGACAAGCACCAGCAGCATCCAGACGTAGCCGAGCCTTGCGAGACCACTGAGGCTGCGTGCAATCCAGTCGATGACGCCGGTCTTGTCCAGCGCCGCACTCATGATGAACATCGCGGCAATGGTCAGCGGTGCGGGATTGGCAAAGACCAGGATGAGCTGCGAGATGTCCGGCAGTTTGTTCTCACCGGGGATGAAACTGCCTGCTATGAGGATGGCAAAAACCAGCAACGCCGTTTGATCGGTGCTGATCTTCTCCTTGATGAAGCTGAACAACGCCAGCCCCAGCAATCCGAGCACATAGTAGATTTCCCAAGTCACGCAGACCAGTCTGTTTATGAATAGCCTGACGGCTATAAGTTAGTTGTTAGTGGACTGTAGGGCAATCTGTTTACGATTAGCAAGCCGTTACTATTCTGTGCTTTGCGGCAGTGATCTCTCGCGGATTTCAGTCAGGATGCGTTCCATGGCTTCATCCCGGCTCATAGTGCCTTCGTTGGATTTATTGACGCGGGAGCGGATGGAGACCTGGTCTTGCTCGGCTTCCTTGGCGCCGCAGACGAAGTTATAGGGCACCTTGTCCAGCTCGCTGCGGCGGATCTTGGCGCCGAGCTTGTCGCTGTGGAGGTCGGCGCTGGCGCGGATGCCACAGGCCTTCAGTTCGGTCACGACGGTGTTGGCGTAATCGTTCTGGGCATCGGTGATGGTGAGGACACGCACTTGCTCAGGAGCCAGCCAGGTGGGGAAGTTGCCCGCAAAGTGCTCGATCAGCACGCCGAAGAAACGTTCCAGGCTGCCGAAGGGAGCACGGTGCACCATCACGGGGCGGTGGGTGGCGTTGTCCGCGCCGATGTATTCGAGCTTGAAGCGCTCGGGCAGGTTGTAGTCCACCTGGACGGTGCCGAGCTGCCACTCACGCCCGATGACGTCCTTGACGACGAAGTCGATCTTGGGCCCGTAGAAGGCGGCCTCGCCATCTTCCTCGCTGTAGTTCACGCCGAGGGTCTGGGCGGCTTCGCGGAGAACCTGCTCGGCCTTGTCCCAGCGGCTGGGTTCCCCGACATACTTGCTTGAGTCGGGGTCGCGCAAGCCTACGCGCACGCGGTAGTCGTGCATACCCAGCGTGGTGAAGACGATCTTGACGAGTTCCAGGCAGCCCTGGATTTCCCCGGCGAGCTGGTCCTCGGTGCAGAAGATGTGGGCGTCGTCCTGGGTGAAGCCACGGACACGGGTGAGGCCGTTGAGCTCGCCCGACTGCTCCCAGCGGTAGACGGTGCCAAACTCGGCGAGACGCACGGGAAGGTCACGGTAGCTGTGGGGCTGGCTGGCAAAGAGGCGGATGTGCATAGGGCAGTTCATCGGCTTCAACAGGTAGCCGCTAATTTCGCCCTCGTTGAGCTTGTTGGAAAGTTCGCCGCAGGTGCAGCCCTCGTGCGCGAGCAGTTCCATCTGGTCGTGGTCGATGAGTGGGGGGAACTGGGAGTCCCGATAATAGGGGAAGTGTCCGCTGGTTTTGTAGAGGCCCAGCTTGCCGATGTGGGGGGTGAAGACCTGTTGGTAGCCCTGGCGCCTGAGGTGGCCGAGGATGAAGTCCTGCAGTTCCTGGCGGATGATAGAGCCCTTGCCGGTCCAGAGGGCAAGTCCCTGGCCCACCTCCTCGTCAATGTGGAAGAGTTGCATGTCCCTGCCGATCTTGCGGTGGTCGCGTTTCTTCGCTTCTTCCAGCTGGGTGAGGTAGTTTTCGAGTTCATCCTTGGTGGGGAAGGCGGTGCCGTAGATTCGCTGCAACTGCTTATTCTTTTCGTTACCACGGTGGTAGGCCCCGGCCACGCTGAGCAGCTTGAAGGCCTTCACCTTTTTGGTGTAGTTCACGTGACTACCGGCGCAGAGGTCGATAAACTCCCCGTTCTTGTAAAAGCTGATCGGCTCGCCCTCCGGGATGTCGGCCAGGCGGCCCGGCTTGTAGCGGGTCTGCCCGGACTCTTCTATAATGCGGGTGGCTTCCTCGCGAGTGGCTTCCTGGCGCTCAAAGCGTTGGTTCTCCTTGATCACCTTCTTCATCTCGGCCTCGATCTTTTCGAGGTCTTCGGCGGTCAGCTTGTGGTCGAGGTCGATATCGTAGTAAAAGCCGCTATCCGTGGGCGGGCCGATATCCAGCTGGGCATCCGGGTACAGGCGCAGCACAGCCGTCGCCATAATGTGCGACGCCGAGTGACGGAGCTCTTCCAGGGGAGTCATTTCTTTCATGGTGAGCGGTGAGTCCTAGCAGATGCTGACACGATGGCAAGGAGAGGTTTTAGACAGGATTAACATGATTAACAGGATTGATTCTTAAAACCGCGGATATACACGGATGAACTCTGATGGGAAAACAGGATTTATCGCAGAGGCGCAGAGAAGAAAATGAGAAATAGCCACAGGTGAATAGGATGAATGTAGATAATTAACTATTTTTAACTCGCTCGTAGTGTAAATATTGTATCATATCCCTAGATCTCTGCGTATTGGTGTCCATCTGCGGTTAATAAACGAGAATCTTGTAAATCCTGTCTAAACTATTTCTCTCAAACTGGTTCCAGGTCGTAGCCGTCTTTGCGGTCTTTTGCGACCC
>CAYQCG010000112.1:0-6596 GCA_964415925.1 uncultured Puniceicoccaceae bacterium
TGATCGTCAACTACGAGGATCTTCGGAGTGAACATTGCTTTACTGTGCTAGTCTATATGCCTTAAGGGTATTTTTCATCAGCATGGCGACCGTCATGGGTCCTACGCCACCCGGGACCGGGGTAATGTAGGATGCTTTCGCTCTGACGGCATCGAAATCGACGTCGCCAACCAGACGATATCCACGAGGGCGGGATGAATCATCCACCCGATTGATCCCTACATCGACAACTACCGTGCCGGGCTTAACCATATCTTCAGTAACAAGGCATGGTTTACCGATCGCGGATATCAAAATGTCTGCCTGTAGGGTCATACCAGTCAAATCACGTGTGCGTGAGTGGCATACGGTGACGGTGGCGTTACCGTCACTTGCTTTCCTCAAGAATAAAAGTGCGCTGGATTTCCCGACAAGTAAACTGCGACCCACGACAACCACGTTTTTTCCTTGCGTGGAAATTTCATATCGATTGAGGAGCTCGACGATTCCACTCGGCGTACAGGGCGCGAAACCGTCCGGATCTTCCTGCACAAGGCGTCCCAGATTTGCCGAGGAAAGACCGTCTACATCCTTTTGCGGATAAACCCGGTTAAACGTGGATCGTTCATCAAGGTGAGATGGCAGAGGGCTTTGTACAAGTATTCCGTGAATCTGCGGGTCATCATTCAGCGTATCGATTTCTTCAAAAAGTTTTTCCTGGGTGATGGACTCGGGAAAAACTTTGAGAGTGCTCGTCATCCCTATTTTTTCTGCGCTTAGTTCTTTGTTGCGGACGTAGGAAACAGATGCCGGATCTTCGCCCACACGGATAAATGCAATATGAGGTTTGGATGACAGTTTTGATACCTCTGCGGATAATTCGTCCACAATTTGGGCCGAAACAGCCTTCCCATCTATTAGCTTGGCAGACACAGTATATGGCTTTCTAGCGAATTAATTGGACTCTAATTACGCGAACTTCCTTCTTTTGATCGAATTCAAGTTTGCCGTATAGTCTAATCTCGTTTCCAACATAACGGTCCAAAGGGTTATCACTTATAATTCCTCTGAAATCCAGATACGCTATGCGGTTACTCTCTTCGTCCCTCAATTCGTATGGGTAGGGAGGTTTGGGAAAAAGAAAGTAACGCTTTTTGGATTCCTTGAGTATTCCTTCATAATTTCTTGATATGCGTGGTTTTGGCGGTTCAGAGGAGACAATTGCGTCTGCTGCACTTGCTTCATCCCTCAAGTTCGCTGCATTCCTGCTGGAACGATCAGCCGCCGTACTCCATGGCTGCCAGCCTTCCGGTGCATTAAAATAGAGGGGTATGGTTTTTTGCAGGGTAACTGCTCTCCACGGGCCTTCAGACTCAATTTCGAGGATAATGTCCTCTTCTTCAATCACTGTAATGATTGGCGCAGATGAATTATCTTCCAAACGCAGTGAGGTATTCGGCAATATATCATCATCTGAACCCAATTGTGAAGCTAGTACAAATCCAGTGAAAGTTCCTTGATAATCAACGAGATACCAGCCTTCCTCGGCTAAATCATTGTCACCGGGCTGGATGGCTCCGTCCAGCTCCGGATCGCCGGAATCGGCTTCTGCGAGGACAGGCGATTCAGGATCGGGCGAAAGATGCAAGTTTACAAGCTCTGCACTTGCATTGTAGTTGGCAGTCAGGGCAACCAGCAGGGCCCCGGTACGGTTCAACCTGAAGGAGATTTTCATAGCTTTTTTCGGGTGATACTATCCCACGTTACCTGAACTACTTAAAGAGTAAATCGATTTCTTTTATACTGAGCTTTCGACAACGCCCGGGCGACAAGCCTCTGAGCTTAATTCCGCCTATTTGAACCCTCTGCAGGCGCTTGACCCAGTATCCCAAGGCTTCCAGCATACGCCTGATTTCACGTTTCCTCCCATGCTGCAGATGGATTTCCAGTTTCCTTTCCGCTTGCTCAATTTTGGTTGCCGGGATAACTTTTTCCGCCCGGAGAAATTCTCCTTCGTCTTCAAAACCTTCCAATAATTTGTGAATGTGGACCGTTTGAAAATCCTTACTGAGCGTTACATGGTATCGTTTTGTAACACCTTCCGAAGGATGGGTAATGCGCTGCGAAAGGGCGCCGTCGTTGGTCAGGATTAATAAGCCTTCACTTTCCTTATCCAGTCGTCCGGCGCAGATTAATCGCTCCTTGTTCCATGGCGGTGGGACGAGTTCGTAAATTGTTTTGTCGTGGTAGGGGTCTGAGTGGCTGCAAATATACCCCTTTGGCTTATTCATTACGAGCACAAGGGTTTTAGTCTGGCGATGGGTCACACTACGGCCATTGACCATGACCTTTGCCTCAGAGGGAATGATTTTCTGGCCGAGATGAGCAACTTCGCCATTAACCATGACATCTCCCTGTTCTATCAGGGACTCAGCCTGCCTGCGGGAGCATATGCCCTGATCTGCTATAAATTTCTGCAGACGAATCGACTCTTTACTTTGCGACATGGTCTAACACTGTGTTACTTATATAGATTTGCATGCTTTGATGAGCTCTGCAAAACCTAATCATCCAGAATATGTCAGAGACTAAAACAGAAGCACCTGTCTACAGTATCAACAATCCTTTTATGGCCAGTCTGGTCGAATACCGTTGCTTGACTGCTGAGGGTTCAAACAAAGAAACACGGCATTTTGCTGTGGATATTAGCAAGAGCGGTATGTCTTATACCTGTGGCGATTCTTTGGGAATATTTCCTAGGAACCGGGATAAGGACGTAGAGGATATTCTTGACGCTCTCGAGGCCAAAGGAGATGAACCAGTGCAGTTGCCAAAACTGGAGGAGCCTGTCAGTTTTCGGGAGGCTCTGTCTGATCGCCTTTACTACCTCTCAGGATTAACACCCAAACATCTCAAAGCCTTTCGAGAGAAAGTGACGGATCCCCTGGAGGAAACTCGACTGGATGATTTATTGAATCCAGACAGTCTCGAGAATACTAAAGCTTATTTACATGAGCGTCATATGATCGATCTTCTGCACAATTTCAAAAGTGCAAAGTTTTCACCCCAGGAATTTGTCGGATTGTGTAAACGACTGGTCCCCAGACTTTATTCCATTGCTTCCAGTCCTGCTCAATATCCCGAGGAAGTTCACCTGACAATCGCGTCAGTCCGTTATTCAACATTGGGTCGTGAAAGAGTAGGTGTGGGATCAACCTTCTTGGCTGACCGGGTTCCATTGAACCAACCTGTATTGCCGGTGTTCATTGCGACTTCACACTTTGGTCTGCCAGAAGATGACAAAGATATCATTATGGTTGGCCCTGGTACTGGAGTGGCTCCGTTTCGAGCCTTTTTACAAGAAAGAAGAGCACGCGGTGCAAGAGGTAGAAATTGGCTCTTCTTTGGTGAACAGCATGAAAAAACAGATTATCTCTATCGGGAAGAGTTCCAGGACTTCCTCAAAGATGGAACGCTTGAGCGTCTCGATTTGGCATGGAGCCGGGATCAGGCACAAAAAGTCTATGTTCAGGATAAGATCCGTGAGCATAAAGATGAGTTCTGGTCATGGCTGGATAGCGGTGCGATACTTTATGTCTGCGGTGACAAGGAAAGAATGTCACGCGATGTGGAACAAGTTCTCGTATCAATTGCCTGTGAGCATAGAGTTGTCGAAAACGAACCTACAAAAATAAAGAAATGGATAAAGGAACTCAAAAAATCCCGTCGCTATCAGTTGGATGTTTACTAGTGGTATGCGGTCTGCTGGGCTTCAACACACTTGTCGACGCCAGTCCCGGAATACCGCAAACCGCGCCGGATTCGCTAATAGAACTTCCTGATGGTTTTCAGGCTTATGTAGTCGCAGAAGGTCTGAAAGCGCGTGGTCGTCACATCGCCGTCCGTGATAACGGCAACCTTTACATCTCACTTCGTCGTGGGGGAGGACATCAATTCATGGGTGGCGCTGCAGCCTTGAGTGATGAGGATGGTGACGGACTTTACGAAAAAGTGGAATATTTTGGAGAGCATGAAGGCACCGGTATTCATATCCATAATGGCTATCTGTATCGTTCCACCACGAGGCAAATTCTCAGGCATAAACTACACGATAACGTACTCTTGCCTGGCGCTGCCGAAGTAATTGTGGATAATTTACCGGAACAGAATTCTCATGCGGCGAGACCTCTGGCCTTTGATAACAGAGGTAACATGTATGTGAATATTGGGGTGCCTTCGAATGCCTGCATGGAACAAAGACGGACCAAGGGCTCACCGGGACAACGCCCTTGCCCTGAGCTTGAAAATCATGGCGGAATATGGCGTTTCGATGCATCAAAAACAGGTCAGGACGCCCGAAGTGACGGCAAAAGGTACACAACAGGCCACCGCCATATGGTTGCTATTGAATGGAATGACGGCGTCGATGAACTCTTTGGTGTCATGCACGGGCGGGACCAGCTGAATCAACTCTTTCCTGAACTCTATTCCGAAAAGGAAAGTGCAGAGCTTCCGTCTGAAGAATTTCACGTTATGCCGGAAGGTTCCAACCTCGGGTGGCCCTATACCTATTGGGATCATTTGGAAGGTGTCCGGAGAATTGCTCCTGAGTATGGAGGTGACAGCGTAGCTATCGATCGCTCAGGAATATATCAGGAGCCAATTCTCGGATTTCCCGGTCACTGGGCTCCTAATGATATTATCTTTTATGACCACGAGCAGTTTCCGAGACGTTATCGCAACGGTGCTTTTATAGTTTTCCACGGATCATGGAATCGCGCACCTTTACCCCAGGAGGGTTATAACGTAGTCTTTGTTCCAATGAGGAATGGCAGACCAGCCGGTGAGTATGAGATATTCGCTGACGGCTTTAAAGGTAAAGAAATACTATCAAGTCCTGGCGATGCCGTCTATAGACCTTGCGGTGCTGCTATAGCCAATGATGGATCACTTTATATTGTAGACAGCAGGGAAGGTCGATTGTGGAAAATCGTATACACGGGTAGAGAGTCTATAGCATTAACCAATCCCTGAAGACTTGGGGTCAGATCTGTTTAGTCCGGTAACTTTTTGAGCTTCTCGCCTACATCTTTGAAAGAAACCGGCTTACGGATGACTTCATGGAAGAGTTTACGGTCACTCTCTTCGAGGTCCAGTTCATGTGCGTCAGCAGATAATAACACAATGGGAATGTCTTGTCGTATTTCATGAATTAGGCGGGCAAACTGTCTGCCGTTTAAGTGGGGCATCGTCATGTCAGTCAGCACAATATCGTAGGTCTCCGGTTGTTGTGCGAATTCCCTGAGCGCTTCCTGTGCATACTTAAAGGCACTGACTTGAAAGCCCATCATATTAAGCGACTCCATTCCTGCATCGAGCAAATAGCTGTCATTATCAACGTATAATATATGCGGCTCTGTTGATTCCTTGGGTTTATCGGAATCGTCATTTGGAATAGCTTCTGCGAAAGCAGGCTCTGCTTTGGGTCTTGGTGCGATAGCTGGAAAATAGACCTTAACTGTGGTTCCCCTGTTTAATTCACTTTCCAGTTTGATCGTCCCCTTGTGCTCCCTCACAATCCGGCTTATAATACTAAGTCCAAGCCCGGTTCCCTTACCTCTGCTTTTGGTGGTGAAAAACGGCTCAAAAATTCTTGACTGGGTCTCCTCGTCCATACCTTTACCGTTGTCACTAACACTGATGCAATGCCAGGCATCCTGTCCGCTCATTTCGCTATGGGGCATCACGGAGTTTTCAAGAGTTAGTGTTATCCGTCCTTCCTTCCGGTCGACTGCATCTGAAGCATTCATGAGTAGATTCAAGAGGACTTGCTGAATCTCGGTTGAGTCTGCCAGTATGCATGAAGGTGCTTCAGGATAGTTGACTTTGAGTTCTATTGTGTGCCGGATGTTGGATTCGAATAGAGACAGCGTCTCTTCTGCGATGTCCTGCAAGTTTACCTCTTCCTTCTGAAATATGGGTGAGGCATGGCTGAACTCCAGTATTTGGGAGGCTATTCGTCTTCCACGTTCAACTGTGCCCAGGATCGCATCCAGCTTTGCATTCACCTCAGTACGTGGCGCCTCACTCTTGTTGAGTTCCATTGCCAGATGAGAGAATGCCTGAATGCCCGCGAGTATATTTTTTATGTCATGCGCTATACCGCTGGCTAAATTGCCCAGCGTATCCATTTTGTGACTCTGGCGAAGTTGTTCCTCCAATAACTTTAATTCTGTTTGGTCGAGTAAGATTTCAAGATAGTGGGTGATTTCACCATGACGATTATGAATAGGGGAAATTGAAGCCGTGGTAGTGATAATATGCCCATCCTTACGGCAATTGTGGATTATTCCTTTCCAATCTTTACCCGAAGAAACCGTATTCCATAAGTCTTCATAAAATTCTCTTGGATGCCGGCCGCTTTTGAGTATCCGGGTGTGCTGTCCAATGGCTTCGTCTTGAGAATAGCCAAACAGTTTTTCGAATGCGGGATTTACATATGCTATGTTGCCTCGCGTGTCTGATATCAGCATTGCTTCGGCTGAATGCTTGAAGACAGAAAGTAACCAGTCATAATGCTGCTCAGCAGCAATAGCCCCCTCCCGCGTATTGAGAGC